>CALXPY010000012.1 GCA_944390395.1 uncultured Clostridia bacterium
TGTTGAAAAAAAGTGATGAAACCCTTAAAAATACAGGGGTGTAACTAAATAAAATATACATTTAGTTGACACTACCAAACCAAAAAGGAGGGAAACAAGTATGAAAAATTTAATAGGATATGAATGGAAAGAGGCTTCTAATGGAGCTAAAATAGAAGTTGTTAATCCAGCAACAAGTGAACTTATAGATACAGTTCCAAATGTTACATTAGAAGATGTAAATACTTCAGTAGAAGTTGCAAAAATAGAGCAAAAGAAATGGGCAGAAGTGCCATTACATAAAAGAGCTGATATACTATATAAATTTGTAGAATTAGTAGAAAGAGATAAAGATAGATTAGCTAAATTGTTAACAGCTGAAACAGGTAAACCTATAAAAGAATCTTATGCAGAAATAGGAAATGTAAAAATAGGTACTTGTGCATTTATAGAAAGAGCAAAGCATTTATACAATGAAAGTATACCAGCAGGACAAGAGGCAGGACAAGAAAAAACAATGCAAATAACAACAAGAAATCCTATTGGTGTTATTGCGGCTATAATACCATTTAATTTTCCAAGTGATTTATTTGTTCAAAAAGTTCCACCAGCTTTATTAATGGGAAATAGTATAATTGTTAAACCATCAAACTATAATCCATTAACATTAATAGAATATGTAAAATTAATGATAGAAGCGGGAGTACCAGCTGGTTGTATACAAATATTAACTGGAGATGGACCAATAGTAGGTCAAGCTTTAGCAGGACATCCTGGTGTACATTTAGTATCTTTAACAGGAGGAACAGCTGCAGGAATTCAAACAATGGGAACAGCTTCTAAGAATTTAACACATGTAATGTTAGAACTTGGAGGTAATGATGCATTTATATTCTTAGAAGATGGAGATATGGATTTAGCAGTAAAAGAAACAATTTGGGGAAGATTATATAATGCTGGACAGGTATGTTGTGCAAGTAAAAGATTTTTAATTCACAACTCAAGAAAAGCTGAATTTATAGAGAGAATGAAAGAAGTAATTTCTAATTTAAAAGTAGGAGATCCTACAAAAGAAGATACAGATATGGGACCATTAATTAATATAAATGCAGCTAAGAGAGTTGAAGATCAAGTTAATCAAATGGTTAAAGAAGGTGCTACTATTGTTTGTGGAGGAAAGAGAGAAGACGCATACTATTATCCAACAATATTGGATAATGTAACTAAGGACATGGAAGTAGCAAAAGACATGGAAATATTTGGACCAGTAATTTCTGTAATAGGATTTGACAAAGTAGAAGAAGCAATAGAAATAGCAAACCAATCATCTTATGGTCTATGTGGATGTGTTATAACTAAAGATTATTCTTTAGGAATGAAAGTCGCAAATAAACTAGAATGTGGAGGAGCAATAGTAAATGGAGCTAGCTTCTATCGTTCATTCGAAATGCCATTTGGTGGATGGAAACATAGCGGTATAGGTAATGAAGGTGTTTTGACTACACTACAAGAAATGAGTAGATTAAAAACTATTATATTAAAGAATATATTATAATAGTATAAGGTAAGAGAAAAAATATATAATAATTCAGAGAGATTTAAATTTCTCTGAATTATTAATGAAATAAGTAAATTGGAGGAAATTTTTTATGGCAGTAACAAAATTTGTATTAAATGAAACTTCTTATTTTGGAGAAGGTGCAAGAAGTGTTTTGGCAGAAGAAATTGAAAAAAGAGGATTTAAAAAAGTTTTAGTAGTAACAGACAAATCATTATATGAAGTTGGAGTTAGTAAAAAAGTAACAGATTTATTAGACGAAGCTAAAATAGAATATGGAGTGTATCATGATGTACTTCCAAATCCACCAATTGCAAATGTAAATGCAGGAATTGAAATGTGCAAGCAAATAGGAGCTGATTTGATTGTAGCAGTGGGTGGAGGATCTAGTATAGATACAGCAAAAGCAATATCAATTATAATGAAGAATCCAGATAGAGCAGATGTAGTTTCTTTAAATGGAGCTTCTAACACAAAAAATAAAGGTTTACCTATAATAGCATTACCTACAACAGCAGGAACAGCAGCAGAGGTAACAATCAATTATGTTATTACAGATCCAGAAAAAGAAATAAAAATGGTATGTGTTGATGAGCATGATATTCCAATAATAGCAATTGTAGATACAGAACTTATGGCTTCAATGCCAAAATCTATTGCGGCATCAACAGGTATGGATGCATTAACACATGCAATAGAAGGTTATATAACAAAAAATAGAAACACAATGTCACAAATGTTTTCTATGAAGGCAATACAACTTATATATGATAATCTAGAAAAAGCTGTAAATGAAAAAGATCAAGAAGCTATAAATAATATGGGACTTGGACAATATATTGCAGGTATGGCATTTTCAAATGTTGGATTGGGAATAGTACATTCAATGGCACATCAATTAGGAGCTGTATATGATACTCCACATGGATTAGCAAATGCAATATTACTACCAACTGTTATGAAATTTAATGGCGAAGTAAGCTATGAAGAATATAGAGAAATATTAACAACAGCTTTCCATGTAGATGCTACAAGATTTACTAAAGAAGAAATAATAAAAACATTCTGCGAGAAAATAAAAGAACTTTCAGAAAAAGTTGGAATAACACAAACTGTAAAAGATGTGGGAGGAAAAATGGAAGATATACCAATGCTTGCTGATAAAGCAATGGAAGATCCATGTAAACCAGGCAACCCAAGAGAAGTAACAAAAGAAGATTTTATAAAATTATATGAAGAAGCAATGTAAAATTGTGTACATCTGTTAGCGAAGCTTTCTATCTAATAGGAATTTCGGAGAAATTTCATATTTGATAAAAAAAGAAGGAGAAGATAAACTTCTCCTTTTTTGGCTCTTACTACTTTTCGAAAGAAAAGAAGATTTCAAAGAATTCATTTCTAAGATCACCGTATAGTGTCTGCGAGTAAAGTTTTAAAATTTTTTCAGCGAAATGATCGCCACGTTCTTTTATAATCAGTGCCGTAAAGCAATAACAATCTTCGAATAGATCGTTAAGATAAATACGTGGTCCTTGTCCACCAGAATTTATAAAAGAAAGCAGATATATGTATTCGATTAGAAATTCCTCTTGAACTTCTTCTACCGTTAAATGAAGGGGGGTCCCATAAGAGATAGCCCGAAGAATGTAAGAATACAAACGTATGTCTGATTCAATATCACTCTTTAAATCGGATAATGCTTTCTTAAAAACAGAATGACAATCTTTCAATACATCAATTCTTTCTTCAAATTCAACAGTTAGTGGCAAGACATCTTCAATTTGCTTTAAACTTATTTCTTTTTTTAAGGTCTCACGGATTTTTGGCAAAAGCCGGTTAAGCTCTGCAATTTTGTCATTTCGATTCATAAAGAACCTTCTTTCTTGAATTTTTTAAAATGTTTTGAGCCATAAACATTTTATGCATATATTATATCAAGATTTAGGCTTTAAGTCAAATATCGACATTTACTTACAAAATTATACAGAAAAATAAAAATGATATTTATTGACAAAAGAATACAAAAATATTAAAATCTAAATTAGGTGATACTTATGAAAAGAGATGAAAAAGGAAACAAAAAGATAAATAAAAATCTAATTTTTATTGTTACCATTTTAATAATTACAGTTTTAATATTAATTACATATATGATTTTTACAGAAAGATTAAAAGAAGTATCTATTGCATCTTCAGAAGTAAAAAACAATTATCAATTGACTAAAAATATTGATGTAATAGATATTGAAAAAATATTAGAAGAAAATACTTCTAAAGTGAAAAAAGAAGAAATAAGTGTAGAAAAGAAAGATTTAGAGTATACAACAAAATATATAAATAATCCAGAACTACCAAATGGAATAATACAAGTATTGCAAGAAGGAATTGTAGGAGAACAAGAAATAGTAACTAAAAAAACTTATGAGGATAATAAGCTTATAAAAGAGGAAAAACTAAAGCCAGAAGTTACTAAAGGGTCTGTAAATAAAATAGTTGAAATTGGGACAGCACCATATAGAAGTAACTATAATGTCCAAATAGGAGATATGTTATATGTAACTTCAAGTTTATTACCAATAAGAGTTAATGCAAGTGACAAAGCAGATAAAATTATATCAATAGAAAAAGATACACAAGTAAAATTGTTAGAGAAAAATGAAAGTTGGTATAAAATTCAATATGGTTCTTATAAAGGATGGGCAAAAGCCGAATGTTTGACATATATTAATCCAGAATCAGAAAATTCTGCAGATAGTGATGTAACTTATTCAAAAGCAGAGTTATTGAGTAAATTAAACTTTGATATGCCATTAAATAAGCCTAGTGGATTATCATTAAGTCAATTTAAAAAAGTGTTATCTAACAATGAAGATGATACAAATGGAATTTTTGAAAATAACGCAGAATATTTTTATTATGCGGAAAAACAATATAATGTTAATGGAATATTCTTAGCAGCTGTTGCAATTCATGAAAGTGGTTGGGCAGGTTCTTCTATTTCACAAGATAAAAATAATTTGTTTGGATATGGTGCTTATGATTCAAGTCCATACGATAGTGCTTATAGTTTTTCAGCATATTCAGAAGGAATAGATTTACTAGCAAGGGTTTTTGCTAAATATTATTTAAATCCAGAAAGTACTAAAATATATGATGGTACAGTTGCAGACGGATGTTACTATAATGGAAACACATTGTCTGGAGTAAATGTAAGATATGCAACAGATAAAAATTGGGCTAATGCAGTATATAGTTGGATGAAATATTTGTACAATAGATTGTAAAAATGGAGATTTAATTACTAAATGGTTGCAAATTTAGAATATATATGTTATTATATAAAAGTATAGTAAATCTTAGAAAAAAGCAATGTATGTTAAAGAGAATATATTATAGAAAGACAAGGAGGATGGAAACTTGTTATATACTTTAACAGAAATTTCACTTTTTTAGACTTTTTTTGAAATGTAATAGTAGGAAAAAGCGGTGGCTACGTTATAGCTATAATAAGGTTAATTAATTTAATTAATAAAATTAGGTGGTACCACGGATAGATAAACAATTCGTCCTATAAATAGGATGAATTGTTTTTTTTAGTGAATACACCTAAGGAAAGGAAGTAAGTATATATGAAAGAAAAAATTGGCAATATTAAAGAAAATGCGTTATTAGAAATAAATAATGCAAAAGATGCAAAAGAATTAGATGAAATTAGAGTAAGATATTTAGGAAAAAAAGGTGAGCTAACTCTAATATTAAGAGGGATGGGAGCATTAACTCCAGAAGAAAGACCAATTATAGGTAGTTTAGTTAACCAGGTAAGAGATGAATTAGAAGAAAATATAGAATTAAAAGAAAAGAATTTCAAACAATTAGAAATAAAAAGAAAATTGGAAACAGAAAAAATAGATGTTACAATGCCAGGTAAAAAAATAAATTTGGGAAGTCTTCATCCTATAACACAAATAATGAATGATGTTAAAGAAATCTTTATAGGTATGGGATATCAAATTGCCGATGGACCAGAAGTTGAGCTTGCAACATATAATTTTGATAAGCTTAATACTCCAGCAGATCATCCTGCAAGAGACATACAAGATACTTTTTATATTACAGATGATATATTACTAAGATCACAAACATCACCAGTTCAAGCAAGGGTAATGGAAAATTCAAAACCACCAATAAAAATAATATGCCCTGGAGCAGTATATCGTTCTGATAGTGTAGATGCAACACATTCACCAGTATTCCATCAAATAGAAGGATTAGTAATTGATAAAAATATTTCTATGGGAGATTTAAAAGGAACATTAGAAATGTTTGCTAAAAAATGTTTAGGAGAGAAAACAAAAATTAGATTTAGACCTCATCATTTTCCATTTACAGAACCTAGTGCAGAAGCTGACGTTTCTTGCTTTGTATGTGGAGGAAAAGGATGTAGAGTATGTAAAGGAGAAGGTTGGATAGAATTATTGGGTTGTGGTATGGTTCATCCTAATGTTTTAAGAGCATGCAATATAGATCCAGAGGAATATTCTGGTTTTGCATTTGGATTCGGAGTAGAAAGAATAGCTATGGCTAAGTTCGGAATAGAAGATATGAGATTATTATATGAAAATGATGTTAGATTTTTAAAACAATTTTAATTAGAAGAAAAACTGGTTGCAAATTAAATTTTTCTTAACCAGATTTGTATTTTTTAAGAAAGGAATGTGAATAAAAATGAAAGCAAGTATAGAATGGTTAAAAGATTATTCAGATATAGATGTATCTACAAAAGAGTTAGCCGATATTTTAACAATGACAGGATCAAAAGTTGAAACAATAGAAGAAAAAGGCGAAGATATTAAAAATGTAGTTGTAGGTAAAATTTTGGAAATAGAAAAACATCCAAATGCAGATAGATTAGTAGTTACAAAAATAGATATAGGCAATGGAGAAAAATTACAAATTGTTACTGGAGCAGACAATATAAAGGTAAATGATATTGTTCCAATTGCAAAAGATGGTGCAGAGTTACCTGGCGGCAAAAAGATAAAAACAGGAAAACTTCGTGATGTTGATTCACAAGGAATGATGTGCAGTGTCGGAGAATTAGGATTGGATATAGAAAATTATCCAGGACAAATCGAACATGGTATAATGATTTTAGATAATAAATATGAAAAAAATTTAGGAGAAGATATAACAGAAGTTTTAAAGCTAAAAGAAAGTGTATTAGATTTTGAAATTACATGTAATAGGCCAGATTGTTTTTCAATTGAAGGATTAGGAAGAGAAGTTGCAGTATCATTAGATAAAAAATTTAAGAATCCTCATAGAAACATAGATGAATTAAAAATTGGAAACAAAAACAGTATAGAGGGATTAACAGTAAATATAGAAGAGCCAAACTTATGTTATAGATATATAGCAAGAGTAGTAAAAAATGTAAAAGTTAAACAATCTCCAGAATGGTTAGTAAAAAGATTAAATGCTTGTGGAATAAGAGCTATTAATAATATTGTTGATATAACAAATTATGTAATGTTAGAAATGGGGCAACCATTACACGCATTTGATATAAATTCTATTGCAGGAAAGCAAATTACAGTAAGAAGAGCTAAAGCAGATGAAAAAATAGTTACTTTAGATGGTGTGGAAAGAACATTAAATAATGATATGTTAGTTATAGCTGATAAAGATAAACCAGTTGCCATAGCAGGTGTTATGGGAGGAGAAAATTCAGAGATAGAAGCAGATTCAAATACTGTAATTTTTGAGTCAGCAGTATTTTATGGTGGAAGTGTAAGAAAAACAGCAAAAGCAGTTGGATTAAGAACAGAAGCTTCAAGCAGATATGAAAAAGGATTATCTCCAGAAAATACCTTTAGAGCAATAAATAGGGCAATTGAACTAGTAGAATTATTAGAAGCTGGAGAACCAGTAGATGGAATGATAGATGTATATCCTACTAAACAAAAAATAAACAAAATAAAATTAGATGTAAATAGAATAAATAATTTATTAGGAATTAATCTTAGTAAAGAAGATATGATAAAGATACTAGAAAAATTAGAAATAAAAGTAGAAAATGACGTAATTATTCCTCCATATTTTAGAACAGATATTGAACAACTAGCAGATGTAGCAGAAGAAATTCTAAGAATATATGGTTATGACAAACTAGAAACAACATTAATTAATGCAGAAACAACATTAGGTGGTAAAAATAAAGAACAAACAATAAAGGACAATGTTTCTGAATATTTGGTGGCAAAAGGATTTTCTGAAATATACACTTATGGGTTCATTAGTGAAAAAGATTTAATAAAATGCAATATAGATAAAGAAGATAATTTATTTAAACAAACAGTAAAAATAAAGAATCCTTTAAGTGAAGATTATACTATAATGAAAACTACACCTATTCCAACATTGTTACAAGTTTTACAAAGTAATAATAACTATAAAAATAAAAATGTAAAAGTATTTGAATTAGCAAAAACTTATAAAAATGTAAGTGAAAAAATAGAAAAAGGAGAATTACCAGAAGAAAATACAGTTCTTACAATAGGAATGTATGGAGAAAAAGAAGATTTTTATACGTTAAAAGGTGTAGTAGAAAATGTATTAGAAGTTGCAGGAGTTAAAAAATACGATTTATTTAAAAACGAAGAAAATAAATTATATCATCCTGGAAGATGTGCAAGTTTAAAAGTAGGAAATGATATATTTGCTAGCTTAGGAGAATTACATCCATTAGTTGCAGAAAATTATAATTTAAATGATAGAGTTTTAATTGCAGAAATTAATATAGATAAAATAGTAAAATATGCTAGATTTAACAAAAAATATGTAGAAATTCCTAAATATCCAGCGGTAGAAAGAGATATAGCAATGGTAGTTGATGAAGCGGTAGAAGTAGGACAAATAGAAAGAATAATTACCAAAAAAGCGAAAAAAATGTTAGAAGAAATTAATTTATTTGATGTTTATAGAAATGAAAAATTAGGCGAAAATAAGAAAAGTGTAGCATATTCTTTAAAATTTAGATTAAGTGATAGAACTCTTACAGATGAGGAAGTAAACACTACAATGCAAGAAATAATAGCTGCTTTAGAAAAAGAGTTAAATGCAGAGTTAAGAAAATAAGAATTAAAATAAACAAATCCCAAAGTAAAATATGCTTTGGGATTTGTTATTTATCTAATAGAAAATTTCTCCGAAATTCCTATTAGATAAAAAGCTTCGCTAACAGATGTACACAATTTTACTAAAGTAAAATTGGCACGCGAACAATTACGCGGGCTTTAAAATGTTATAAATACATAAGATGTCTAAAGAAGCCCGCTATTGTTCATATCATCTTAAAAATTTTCTATTACTTTATTAATTATAGTTTTAGTTATATTTTTAGTTACATCATTTTCATCTTTTAAAGGATTATATTCTACTATATCCATAGATTTTATTATATCTTTATGTTCTATTACCGTATCTATTAGTGAATAAACTTCTTCAAGATTAATTCCATTATCAGCTGGAACAGAAACTCCAGGAGCAATATTTGGATCTATTAAATCTACATCAAAACTTATATGCACGCCATCTGTACCATTTTTAGCTATTGAAAAAGCTTTTTCAAGTATTTCTTTAGCACCATATTTCTTAATATCTTCTGAGCTAAAAACTGTAACACCAGCATCCTTAAGATTTTCTTTTTCTAGTCTGTCTATATCTCTACCACCAACTATAACTGTATTTTTAAAATTATAAAAATTACCATTATGAAAATTTGATAAACTTTCTTTTTCATAATTTGTTACTACAGCTAAAGGCAAACCATGAATATTGCCAGATTCTGTAGAATTAAATGTGTTAAAATCACCATGTGCATCAAGCCAAATTATACCTAAATTTTTATAATGATTTATTGAAGCTAAAGCAGAAGATATAGCAACAGAATGATCGCCACCAATAGTTAAAGGGAATTCATTATTTTCTAGTATTTCGAATTCTAAGTTATATAATCTAGAATTAAATTCATTTACACCTTCCAAATTTTTTCTTTTATTGTCTTTTGCTCTATCTTTTTCAAAATTTCCTTTTTTGATTGTATGTACACTTGAAACATTACTAGAATTTATATCTTTAGTTAATATTTCTGGACCTAAATTTGTACCGTCAGTACTTAAACCTAAATCACTACATGCGTTTATAATACTTATATTTTTCATTAAAAATCTCCTTTCTTTAAAACAAAATTGATTATAGCACTATGTGTAAGAAAAGTCTATATATTTAACATTTATTATGCGTAAAAATTTATTGTTTTAAATGCTAGAAATTTTTTCTATGGTATTGAAAAAACAAATTTTTTATGCTATAACTAATATTAGTGAAACGTAAGTAAAAATTATGGAGGGATTAATAATGTCTAAAAAACAAAGAAGAGATATTGGTAAAATCTGTACAAAAATATTAGCAGGATTACTAGCATTAATGATGTTAGTCAGTGTGGCTGCTACATTAATATACTATTTTGTTATGGGATAAAAATAATAATAAAGGAAAAAAGATATGTTTGAAAACTTTGTGATAAATGTAAATGGTATATGGAATATAATAGATTCCTATATAAAAAATTTGTTAACAAATCCACTTAGCTTAATAACACTAATATTAGATTTATTTATAGTGATATATTTGTTTACCAAATTTATAATATATGCTAAGAAATCTAGAGTATGGCAATTAATAAAGGGAATTATATTATTCTTAATAATAGTACTATTAAGTGAGATTTTACAGTTAAAAATTTTAAATTATATTTTAACAGTATTTATGCCTTATGGAGTTATATTAATAATTGTTATATTCCAACCAGAATTAAGAAGAATGTTGGAACAATTAGGAACTAATAAATTTACTAAATTATTTGGACTAGATAAAGATATAGCTACAAAAACAAAAGAAGATATATATAAAGTTGTTATTGCAGCTACTGAACTTTCTAAAATAAAAACTGGAGCATTAATTGTTTTAGAAAGAGATATAAACATTAATGATATAGCAGAAACTGGAGTAAAAATAGATGCAGAAGTATCACCACAGTTATTAGTTAATTTATTTACACCAAAAACTCCTTTACATGATGGAGCGATTATAATTTCTAACAATAAAATAGAAGCAGCTGCATGTATTTTACCACTTGCAAATGATGCAGATATTGCAAAAGAACTTGGTACAAGGCATAGAGCAGGACTTGGAATTTCTAAAGAAACAGATGCTATAGCAGTAATTGTATCTGAAGAAACAGGAAAAATTTCTATAGCTAAAGATGGAAATTTAATTGTAGATGTTAAAGAAGAAGCACTACGTAACATTTTAATAAAAAATATTATAACTAAAAGATACGAAGAAAGACCAAAAAGAAAATTATTTAAATTTAATAAAAAAGTAGATAAAAATAAAGTTAAAGATAATGAGACGAAATAGAATTTTCTTCGTCTCAATTATTTTTTTAAGGAGTAAAAATGAGAAATATAAAACTTACTATAGAATATGATGGAAAAGAATTTAATGGATGGCAAAAACAACCAAATAAACTTAATATTCAAGGAGAAATAGAAAGAGCAATAGAAGAAATAACTGGAGAACAAGTTGATTTATATGGATCTGGTAGAACTGATGCAGGAGTTCATAGCTTAGGACAAGTGGCTAATTTTAAAACAAATTCAAAACTACCTATAGAAAAGGTAGCAATAGCTATAAATTCTAAATTAAAAAAGTCTATTAGAATAAAAAAAGCAGAAGAAGTATCCGAAAATTTTCATAGTAGATATAATTGTCATAAGAAAAAATATAGATATATTATAAATAATTCTAGTCAAGGATCTGCTATATATAGAGGATTGGAATACCACGTTTCTCAAAAGTTAAATGTAGAGGAAATGAAAAAAGCTATTAAGTTTTTTGAAGGAGAGCACGATTTTAAAGCATTTAAATCAAGTGGAACTAGTAGTAAAAGTAGTGTTAGAACAATATATAATGCTGAATTAAAACAAAATGGTGAAAGAATAATTATAGAACTTACTGGTAATGGCTTTTTGTATAATATGGTTAGAATTATATCAGGAACTTTATTAGAAGTTGGTTTAGGAAATATTAAAGCAGAAGATATACCAAATATTATTGAAAGTAAGGATAGAAAAATGGCAGGTAAAACATTACCACCTCATGGTTTATATTTAGTTGAAGTAATGTATTAAAAGTAACAAAATTTTTAAACTGACATAAAATATATTATATAAAATATATTATGTCAGGAGATTAAATATGAATGCTTTATTATTATTTTTTACATTACCAGTAGCCACTATTATATTAGCAATAGTACTTCAAAAAATACTAAAATGCCCATGGCTAGTTGCAGCAACATTCTTCGCAATTTATTTGATTGTTACATATGCAGCATTTAATTCAAGTTTTCTAATATTTGCAATTGTATATACGATATTAGCTTATATTGCAGCTTTGCTTACAAGAATAATTTGCAATTTAATAAATTGCTCAAGAGAATTAATGGATAACAATGGAAGTTTTAGAATAACTCAAAGGCCTATAACAGTTAGTACGAATTGCTTAAATAGTGCTAACAATATTGTAAATGGAAATGCTACAGTGGCAAGTAATACTGGTCAAGGAAGAAATGGTTCTTGCAATTGTTGTTCAAGAAGATAGAAATTGGAAGACATAGAACATTTGAGAAGTTTTATGTCTTTTTTTATGGAAAAATCTACTAAAAAATAAAATAGATTTATATAAACTTAATTATTTATTAAGCTTTTCTTAAAGCACTTTTCTTTCTAATATTATGATGTATAATCATAAAAGAAATATCTAGAGAGAGGAATGTTTTGAGTATGGAAATTGTAAAAGTTGAGAACTTAACTAAAATTTATGGGAAAGGTGAAACAAAAGTTGTTGCGTTAGATAATGTTTCATTTTCTATAAATAAAGGCGAATTTGTGGCAATTATAGGGCCTTCTGGAAGTGGAAAGTCTACAATGTTACATTTATTAGGAGGTGTCGATAGGCCGACTTCTGGTAAAGTATATATTAATGGAACAGATATATATTCATTAAGCAATGATAATTTAGCAATATTTAGAAGAAAACAAATTGGTTTAATATATCAATTTTATAATTTAATTCCAGTGTTAAATATAGAAGAGAATATATCACTTCCAGTACTATTAGATGGTAAGCAAGTTGATAAGAATAAATTGAATGAAATAATAACAACCTTAGGGTTAAAAGAAAGAGTAAATCATTTACCTAATCAATTATCTGGAGGACAGCAGCAAAGAGTATCAATAGGCAGAAGTTTAATAAATAATCCAGCAATAATGCTTGCGGATGAACCAACCGGAAATTTGGATAGTAAAAATTCAAGAGAGATAATAGATCTTTTAAAATATTCAAATAGAAAATATGAGCAAACCTTAATTATGATAACTCATGATCCAGAAATTGCAAAAGAAGCAGATAGAATTATTAAAATAGAAGATGGAAAAATATCATAAAATAGGAGAGAGGGGAAAATAATGAATATTTTAAATGATATTACTAAAAAATATCTAAAACTAAACAGAAAAAGAACTATAGTATCTATTATAGGAATAGTTCTTTCGGGAGCAATGATTAGTGCGGTTACTACGTTGGCAGTAAGTTTTCAAGGATTTATGTTAGATGTTGAAGAAAGTAATAATGGTTCGTATGAATCAATAATTGAAAATTCAACTCCAGAGATTATAGAACAAGCAGAAGAACAGAATAATTTTAAAGATATAATTCCAGTTTCACATATCGGAATGGCAGAAAATGATTTTAGTGATGAAAATTTTATTAGGATTATGGGAGTAGAAAAAGAAAATATAGACAAGGTCGCAGGAATGGCACTAGAAGGAAGAATGCCAGAAAATGAAAATGAAATAGTAGTTTCTACTTCTTTCTTTAATGAAGAAACACCATATATTGGAGATAAAATAACATTAAAAATCGGAAAAAGATTATCTGATGGTTACGAATTAATTGGTTCACCAAAAGAAGAAAATGAAGAATTTGAAGTGGAAGAAACTAGAACCTTTACAATTTGTGGAATTATAAATAGACCATATTTTGAAACTTACTATGATTATTATAATGCTGCAATTATATTAGTAGATAGATCAGAAATTTTAAATTCAGAGAAAATAGATCTTGCTTTGATAGATAAGAACAGTAAAAATATTTATGAAGATTCAGAAAGATTAGCTGAAAGTGTAAATGTGTCAGAGGAAGATATACAATATAATAATAGTGTTCTTATGTATAAAGGAGTAAGTTTAAATAGTGGCTTTAATGCTATGCTATATAGTGTATGTGGAATATTAATCGTAGTAATAATGATAGGTTCTATTTTGGTAATTTATAATGGATTTGCAATTTCAGTTTCTGAAAGAAAAAAACAAATAGGAATGCTTATTTCTATTGGGGCAACTAAAAAACAAATAAAGAAATCTGTTCTTTTTGAAGGTGTTATTTTAGGAGTTATTGGAATTCCATTAGGAATATTATGTGGAGTTTTAGGAATAGGTATAACTTTAAAAATTGTTAGTAGCTTAATAGCACCATTATTAACATTTACACGGAAGCGGAGAAATAGGATTAGTTATTTCATTTGAGGCACTTTTAATAGCAGCTATTCTAATAGCCTTAACAATTTATATGTCAGTATTGCTTCCTGCTAAAAGAGCAAGTAAAATAACTCCAATTGAAGCAATAAGGCAAACTGATGATATAAAAATTAAAGCTAAAAAATTAAAAACTCCAAAATTTATTAGAAAAATTTTTGGAGAAGAAGGAGAAATAGCTTTAAAAAATTTAAAAAGATGTAAAAAAAGATATAGAACAACTGTTATATCATTAGTTATTAGTATAGTATTGTTTATAACAACAAATGGCTTTATAAATTATATGTTTACAGGTTTTGATACAGCGTATAGAAGTGTAAATTATGATTTCTCTACAAATTATAGAGCTAGTAGTGTAGAACAAGAAACAGAAATAGAAAGAAGTTTAGAAAATTGTTCTGGCATAAAACGATTTTCTAGTGTAAAAACGCAAAGTGTTTATGCAGATATACCAAAAGAAAAAATTAATGATAGATTACTTAATATGTTAAAAGAAAATGAAGAAAAAGATAGTTCAGATGATCAATATTCTTATGTTATGGAAAATGGAGCAATGGGGGTAGCTATATATTTAATATCATTAAATTCATCAGAATATGATAGATATTTAGAGGATAATGGTATAGACAAATTAGAAGAAAATGAAATGATTTTAGTAGATTATGCTAACATGTTAGGCAGTTATAACTTAGAAACAAATGTTACAAATTACCAAAAAGGAGATACTATAGAAATAGAATATTATAAATCATTAGAAAATGAAGCTGAGCTTGAGTTTACAGATAAAAAAGAGGATGAATTAAAAATAGCTAAAGTAACAGACAAATTACCATTAGGAATTACTGAAAGCAGTAACTATACAATGATTTATGGAATAGTTTCAAATGAGACATATAATAAATTGGCAAGTTCAGATGGAGCAAATTATACATTTTTAGTTGTTGAATCCAACGATGATGAAGTAGTAGAACAAGAATTCCAGAAATTAAATGAAACTTTTCCTAATATAGGATTTGAATATGTGCACAATGTAAAAGAAGAAATGCAATTAGTAAATAATTTAAAATTAGTTATACAAATATTCTTATATGGATTTATAGCATTAATGTCTGCAATAGGAATATCAAATGTATTTAATACAATATCAACTAATATTAATTTAAGAAGAAGAGAATTTGCAAATCTTAAATCAATAGGAATGACAGATAAACAATTTAGAAAAATGTTAGATTTAGAATGTATCTTTTATGGAACAAAAGCATTACTGTTTGGAATACCAATTGGAGTCTTAATATGCTATTTGTTAAACTTAGGTTTTGGAAATATGTTTGAATTTATATTTAGAATACCATGGTTAAGTATTGTAATATGTATAATTGCTATATATACTATAGTATTTGTTACTATGATATATTCAACTAAAAAAGTAAGAAAAGAAAATATTATAGATGTTATAAGAAATGATAATGTATAAAATATATAATATAGTAGAAAAATGAAGCGTAGAATTTAATTTCTATGCTTCATTTTATGGTAAAAAGTGATGAAAAAAGATAATGTTACAAAAATATTACAAGAACATTAAATATTTGTTACAATAGATAAATATATGTTGTTTTTAATTGAAAAATGTTGTACAATAAATAAAGTAATATTATTTTGTAAATTATAAGGAGGAATATAAATTATGGCAATGAATCCTATGCAAAGAAAGGCAAACAACTCTTTTTTATTGGGTATTTTAATTACACTTTTAATTACAGGACTAATAATAGCATTTTTGATATTTCAATTATCTAATTTAAACAAGCAAATGCAAGAAGAAGAGGCAAAATTAAAACAAGTTTATGTATTAAATACAGACATTATGTCTGGACAAGTAATAACAAGTGATATGCTAGAAATGAAAACTATAGATGGTTCAGCAATTCCAGCAAATGCAATAACACCTGTTGATGTAGACAATAAAGGTACTGTAGTAGATGAAAGTACAGGAAATGTAATTAGAAAATTAGATGTTGTAACTAAAATAGATTTAAAATCAGGAACAATACTAACTTCTGAAATGATTGCTACAGCAGATGAATTATCATCTGATTTGAGAAGACTAGAGTATAATGTGGTACAATTCCCATCACAACTACAAACAGGCGACTTTATAGATATAAGATTAAGATTACCTAGTGGAGAAGATTATATAGTAGTTTCTCACAAAGAAGTAGAAATTCCAGTTGTTGACGGAATTGATTCAGAAAACACAATGATTATAAAAATGAATGAAGTAGAAACTTTAACAATGAGTAGTGCAATAATAGAAGCATATATAGCAGAAGGATCATATTTATATGCAACTAGATATGTAGATGCAGGAATGCAAGAAGCAGCCACACCTACATATTTACCTAGTGACTCAGTTATTAATTTAATGAATAAGGATCCAAACTGTGCTAATGAAGCAAAACAAGAATTGTTTAAGAGAAACAATGATTCTTCTTACAAATCAGCAGTTAGAAATCCAATAAATGATGAGTTAAACCAAAATTCAGAAGATGCACAAGATAATATAATTTCATCTGTAGAAGAAGAATTAAAAGCAGCACAAGAAGAAAGACAAAAATATTTAGAATCTTTAGGAGCATATTAATAATAGGAGGAAAAAATGAAGAAGATAGGATTTATAGGAGCTTATGATAAGATAGATTTAATTTTATACATAGCTAAACTTTTAAGGGCGATGGGAAAAAAGATAATGATTATAGATGCTACAATATTACAAAAAGCTAAATACATAGTTCCAGTAGTAAATCCTACTACTTCTTATGTAACTGAATTTGAAGAAATGGATGTTGCAGTAGGATTTAAAGATATGGATTCTATAAAAGAATATCTGGGAATGCCATTACACGCAGAATTTGAATATGATTATATTTTATATGATATTGATTCGCCATCAGCTTTTGAAAGATTTAATATCATGGATGCAAATAAAAAATATTTTGTAACATCTTTTGACTTATATTCATTAAAAAGAGGGTTAGAAATATTAGCAGGATTAAGAGAATCTATTCAAATTACTAAAGTATTATTTTCAAAGAATGCTACTAAAGAAGAAGATGAATACTTAAATTATTTAGCATTGGGATATAAAATCTCATGGTCAGAAGAAAGAATTTATTTTCCTTTTGATACAAATGACCAAAGTGTGTTAATGGAAAATCAAAGAGTATCAAAAGTTAAATTAAAAAAAATAAGTACACAATATAAAGAAAGTCTTATGTATATTACAGAAGATATTCTAGAAGGACAGGAAACAAATGACTTAAGAAAAGTATTTAAACAATTAGAAAGAGGAGTATAATAAATGGCTATTATAACTTTTTATAGTAAAGAAAAAAAAGAAACAGGTCAAACATTATCAATAGCTTCAATAGCATCAGAAATGGCTATTGAACATAATTATAAAATATTATTAGTAGCAACAGGTTATAAAGACAAAAGCTTAGAAGATTGTTTTTGGGTTTCAGGTAAGAATGCTTTTAAGCCAGAACTAGCAGGAAAAAATGTTGGCATTGAATCTGGAATAGAAGGATTAACAAAAATTTTAGCTAGTAATAAAACTTCTCCTGAAATAGTAAAAAACTATTCAAGAATTGTCTTAAAAGACAGATTAGATGTGTTGGAATCACCAAATGCAACAGAATATAAAGATTATGCAAATATAGCATCTCTTTATAAAGACGTTTTACAAGTTGCTAATAGATACTATGATTTGGTGTTCATTGATTTGAGCAAGCAGATGCCAAAAGAAGCAGAAGATGAAATATTGAAAATATCTGATATTGTTTTTGTAAATTTAACACAAAGATTAAAAACATTCGATGATTTTATAGAGTTAAGAGAACAAGATAATTTTTATAAAAAAACTAATGTAATGCTTGCGATAGGAAGATATGACAAGTTTTCAAAGTATAATAATAAGAATATTACTAGATATTTAAAAGAAAAAAAGCCATTAGCAGTTATACCATATAATACTTTATTATTTGAGGCATGCAGTGAGGGAACAATTATAGATTTTCTTTTAAAAATTAGAAATATTACAGATGAAGCAGATAGAAATTATGCTTTCTTGAAAGAAATAGGAGAAATAGACAAAAAGATTATATTTAAGTTACAAGAATTACAAATGAAGATTTAAACTAGAAGGAGGTAGAAACTTAGAATGGAAAACATACTTTTAATTCTAATAGTTCTTATAATAGCTCTTTTCTTAGTTGTAAGATTTATAAGAAAAAGAAGAGCAGAACAAGTAGAAGACACAATAGAAGTTGATGATAAAACATACACTTTAGAGATGATGAAGCAATTCGTTAAGAAAAGACTAGATGAAATCACTAAGGTTAACTTATATGATATTGGACTTTCAGAAGAGGAATTAAAAAGAAGGAAAAATAAAAAGTATGAGTTAAAGAAAGCTTTAAAAGGTTGTACTTATGGAGACGTTAACGATAAGAAATATGTTAAAGAATTAATATATGACTTATTATATAGAGAGTATGGAGTAAACGAAACTAATGTGTCTAAAGCAATACCTTTTGATATTCCATCACTTCTTACAGCACAAGATAAATTTGATATAATTTTATATATGTACAAAAATGAATTTGGTTATGAAGCATTAACTGAACTTATAAAAAAATATGATTTAGCAGAATTAAAGTATGTAGAAGGAGAAACAAAGCCTTCTTATGTAATTACTGCAGACGAAATAAATGATATATATGAAAAAGAAAATTTTGTATTAACATTAGAAGATAAAATAAATATTGTAGTACAAAGAATATATCAACATTACAAAGGCTATAGTAGTATAGATGAGATTAGAGACATGAATATAGATGGTATTTCAGGCGGTGTATCTGGACTACCAGAATCATTCTTAAGCCAAGTTGCACAAACAGATGGAGATTATTTAGATCAAGTTGTTGAACATAAAGTACCACGTGCTTGTGATAGTATTTGGATAATGTTCCAAGGTAAATCTATAAGATTAGCATTCTTATCTTTTGGCACAGAAGCAGAGCTAAAAAGAGTTTGTCAAAATATTTATAAATATAATAACCCTGGACAATTGTCAGATACAAATGGTTATAAAATTAATGAAATGAAAGACGGATCTCGTGTTGTTGTTGTAAGACCAAGTATGTCTGAAACATGGGCATTTTTCGTAAGAAAATTCGACGTTAAGAGAGCTACACTAGAACAAATAATTAGATTTCCTGGAAAAGAGCAAGCAATTGATTTACTAAAATATTTAGTAAAAGGAGCAAGAATTATATCACTTACAGGAGAGCAAGGCTGCCGGAAAAACAACAATGCTTATGGCAATGATAGAAAATATATACGAAACTATGAACCTTCGTATTACAGAAACTGCTTTCGAGCTTCACTTAAGAAAAATTTATCCAACAAGAAACATCTTATCAATGCGTGAAACAGAAACTGTATCAGGACAAGCTTGTTTGGACGTTCAGAAAAAGACAGATGGTTCTGTAAATATTATCCGGAGAGGTTGCTACTGACCCGGTTGCATCTTGGATGATACAATCAGCACAGGTTGCTTCTAAATTTACATTATTTACTCACCATGCAAAAACATTTCCAGACTTAGTAACAGCTCTACGTAACTCAATGCTTAGAGCAGGGGTGTTTAAAGATGAGAAAACAGCAGAAGAACAAGTTGTACAAGTTTTAAATTTTGATATACATCTTGTTAAAGACTTTAGGGGTAGAAGATACATAGAAAGAGTAACAGAATGTATTCCTGTAAGAGATAAAAACGAATATACTTTTGATCATAGAAAAGAAAAAACATTTGAAGGAAAATTTGATAAATTTGCAGACAATGCAACAATATATTTTACAAAATCTACAAACAAAGAATTATACAAATATGTTAACATACTAGAATATCATGATGGAACTTATGTATTAACAAATCCAATATCAGAAACAAATATTAAAGAAATGAGAGAAAACATGGATGACTCAGATATTGATGCATTTAACAAGTTCCTTAAAGATAATTGGGGGATAGAGTCTCCAAACATGTATGAAGATGAAGAAACAGTTACAGTTTCTTCAACACCTAAAAAAAGAGGAAGAAAAGCAAAGACAAAAGAATAAAGTGTAAGTGAGGTGAGAACTCTAATGTCTAACGATATACTTATGTATCTCCTTATTGGAGTAGGAGTGCTATTCGTTTTAATTATAGGTATATATTTTTTACTCAGAAAAAAAATGGGTAGTGCAGAAGCTAAAAGGATTAAACAATTAAGACAAGGTACACAAGTAAGTAAGTTTTCAGGAGAAATATTATATCAAAAATTATATGTTATATATTTAAAAACTCCATTCTTAAAAAGATATTTGTTAAAGTTAAGAAGAAAACTTGAAATTATTAATGTGGATGATGAATATTTGACTAGAAAGCAAGCTTCAAAAATATTAACAAATACTTTGTTAGTAATAATTCCTTTAACAATTGCTATTATAATAATTACACATAACAACTATTTATTAATGTCAATCTTATTAATCTTTGAAGTATTTATGATAGATACATTTATAGATGGAAGGGTTGACAAAATAGATAATAAACTTCTAAGGGAGCAAATTGATTTCTTTTCAGAAATAAGACATGCTTATCATGAATTTAATATGGTTGAAGAAGCAATATATCAAGTTGCACAAGATGATGACAAACCAGAAATGTCAAGACAAGCAGAAAAAATATATGAAGTTTTAATATCTGATGATCCAGAATCAGAATTGGAAAAGTATTATGACGTTGCACCTAATAGCTATTTGAAAGAATTTGCTGGAATTTCATATCTTACAAAAGAATTTGGAGATAGAAAAGTAGACAACAGTTCATTATATTTAAAAAACTTAAACAATATTACTCAAGAGATGCAATTAGAGATATTAAAAAGAGACAAGTTAGATTATACTTTCCAAAGCTTATCAGTAATATCTATTGTTCCAATGTTGGCACTAGAGCCTATAAAAAATTGGTCAATTTCACAATTTAGCTTTACAGAGAGCTTCTATAATGGAAAGAATGGTATGATAGTACAAATTCTAGTTTTAATTATTACATTTGTATGTTACATACTTACAAGAAAGTTAAAAGATAATGGCTCTACAGCTATGAATACAAAAAATACAGAAAATCCATGGCAAGAAAAATTATATAGAATACCATTTGTAAAGAAATTTGTAGACTTGTTTATACCTAAGCAAGGGACTAAAGAATATAGAGAATTAAAGAACAAACTAAAAGAAGCTGCTTCAAAAGATAAAATGGAATGGATATATGTTAATAGATTGCTATTATGTATTGTTACATTTTTCGTTTCAGTTATATTATTTGCACAATTACACCAAATATCTATAAATTATGTTTATACGGAGCCGACTGTAACTTATGATATTATAGGACAGATGGCAGAAAAAGATCAAAAACAAGCAATGGAATTAACAGAGTCGGATAACCAGTATTTAAATCATTATAGAGGTAATACAGCTTTAACTCAAGAAGAATTACAACGAGTAATGAAATCAGGAAGAATAAATTCTGATTATATAGATAGTACAGACGAAGAAATTGAAGTGGCAGCTGAAAGAATCATGGAAAAACTTATGCAGGTAAACAGTGAAAACTTGCAGTGGTTTGAAGTTTTACTAGGATTAGTATTTGCTGTAATTGCCTATATGGCACCAATATGGCTATTAAAATTTCAAGCAAAAATGAGACAATTAGAGATGGAAGACGAAGTAATGCAGTTTAATACTATTATTCTAATGCTTATGAAAATAGAAAGAGTAAATGTAGAAATAATTCTAGAATGGTTAGAAAGATATGCCAATATATTTAAAGAACCAATAAGTAAATGTGTAAACAACTATGAAAGTGGTGCATGGGAAGCACTAGAACAATTAAAAGAAGATGTGGCGTATGTACCATTTATACGTATAGTAGAAAGTTTACAAGCAGCAGTAGAAAAAATACCAATAACAGATGCCTTCGATGAATTAGACACAGAAAGAGACTACTATCAAGCTAAAAGAAAAGAATCTAATGATAGATTAATTTCTAAAAAAGGTATGATAGGTAAAGGAATTGGTTTTGCACCAATGGTAGTATTATTTGTTGGCTATTTAATTGTACCACTTGTATTTATAGGAATAATGAGCATGACAGAATCTTTAAGCGGTATGACTAGTAGTGCACTATAAGGAGGTATAGATTATGGAAAATGCATCAAAGGCTTTATTGATGGCAGCATCTGTACTAGTTGCACTAATTATAATTGGAGTACTTGTTTGGATGTTTACTTCAATAAGTAATACACAACAAACTGAAGCTGATTCAGAAGAAATTAAGATTATGACAGAATACAATAATAAAATAGAAAAATTTAATGCCAGTGGCTTATATGGAAGTGAAATATTATCACTAGCTAATTTAATTGAAGACTATAATATAAGACAAGCTGAATTTCAGGGATATTCAGAAATTACTCTAACAGTAAGAATTAAAGCAATACCTGTAGCAGAAGTATTTACAAGCACTGAATATACAGATGAAAATTTAATTTCAACTTATGAAACTTTAAATAATAGAATTGATGAAATGGTAAGAAAAACTTATGCTAATGGTAGATCAATATCATATTTTGCAGGATTGAGAACAAATGAATTAGAACAAATAAAAGCACAATATCCTGGTGATGCAGAAATACAAAATATAGAGGTAACAATAGATGAGTATAATAGTTTAAAATCAGAAATGACTCAATTTAAAACTAAAAGATTTGGAACACCAGTAGTAGAATATGACAATAATACAGCTAGAATAACATCAATGATCTTTACAGAAGTTTAGGAGGAAACATATATGGAAAATGCGTCAAAAGCACTATTGATGTCAGCAGGTATTTTAATAGGAGTTTTAATTTTATCATTAGCAGCGTATTTATTTTATGTATATGGTCAATATAGTGCAGATACAGTAGCAAGGATAGATGAAAGACAAATTACACAATTTAATAACCAATTTTTAAAATATTATGGTACAACAATAGTAGAAGATGTTTCTACAGGTAGAGTTATTGAACAACCAATACTTTGTACAGCACATGATATTATAAGTTTATCTAACATTGCAAAACAGAACAATGAAAACTTAGAAATTGAAAACTTAGGAACTTATGATGAAAATACAAGATATGTTCAAATAGACGTATTAAAACCTAGAATGTATAATGTAGAGTTAGCTTCTGACGAAGATAAAACTACTTTTATACAAAATAATGATTTAGTTGATGTAATAAGGGGAGATAGTTTAGAACCATCATTACAAACTAAATACTTTAAATGCGTTAATGTAGAAATTAGTAATGTAACAAAAAGAGTTAATCATGTAGTCTTTACAGAGCTTACCGAAGACGAATACAAAAATTTGACAAATAACTAAAAAAATAGATTGCTAAAAAAAATATAAAATGTTATAATAGGGTTAATGATGAAGAAATATGTTTTAATTATTTTAATGATAGTTTTAATTTTATTATTAGTGATTGGCTATAGCTTTTATAATTATAATCAAGCACAGGCTTTTTATAAAAAAATAAATGAAGACTATGCATCTTATTATAATAAAGAAGTTGTTGGAACAACACTAATTAGTATAATTAATAGAACTATAGATATAAATGAAAAAAATAGTATAGAAAAAGATGAAAATGATATCTATTATCTAGAAAATGAAGAAGATTCTATAAAATTATATGTAAAATTTTTAGAAGACGATAGAACAATTCCAATGGAAGATATTGCGGAAAAAGAGACAGAAAATTTTGTACAATACTATGGAACAGCTTCATTTAAATGTACAGAAATAGAATATCATGAAAAAACAAATAATGTAAAAGCATTATATTTTGAACAGATTTAAATATTTAATTATTGATTTTAATATTAAATTTATATAAAAAAACAAAAGTAAAATTTAAGGAGGAATTTTTTATGGAGAATGCATCAAAAGCATTAATTATAGCAGGAGCTATACTTTTATCAATTTTAATTATAGGATTAGGAATGTACATTTACAACATGGCAGCAGACGCAATTACAGATACTGGTTTAGATAAAACTAAAATACAAGCACACAACGAACCTTATGACAGATATTTAGGAACAAGATCTGGTACAGATGTTAGAACTTTAGTGAAAAATGTAACTAATAATAATAATTCACATCCAGATGATGAAACACAACAAATAGCAGTTGTTTTTGGTAGTTCAGCAGCAGGAATAACAGATGTTAATAATAGAGGGTCAGGATATTTAACAGTAGCTGATATTCAAGCTAATGTTTTAACTCAAATCAAAGCAGGACAAACTTATACTGTCGATTTTGGATATGATGCAAAATCAGGTTTAATAATTGCTGTTGGAATTCAATTAAAACAATAATTTTATTTTAGGGATTTAAAAATATGGAAAATGCAGTTGAAGCTTTAAAAATGGCTTTTGCCGTATTAGTATTTGTAATAGCATTAAGTATATGTATATTTATGTTTGGAAAAGCAAGAGAAACTTCAGATATTGTTTTATCAAGTTCTGACCAAACACAATTTTATGAATATGAAACATATTCTAACGATTATAAAACTAGAATTGTTGGATTAGAAACTATAATACCTACATTGTATAAATACTATAAAGAAAATTATACAGTATTATTTTTAGATACATCAGGTAAACCATTGAGATTATATAGTACACAAACAAATCCAGAATTATGGAGTCATGATTTAGATGATGATTCTGACTCTATTCCAGACATAATTAGTAAGTATTATGATCATGAAAACAACGAAGATGTTTGTGCATTTGATGTTGATGAAGAAACAAGAAGACATGAACCATGGACAGGGGGGCCATCAGATTTTAAAGAAAATTTAGATGCCTTTCTTAACGGAGATGTTTTCGTATATCCAAGTGAAAATGGAGAATATGACTATGGAAGTTCAGCCCAAATTGGAACAGGAGGCTTTATAGGAAAATATTCTAATCGTAAATTCGAAGAAACTTTAGGAGAGTATACTTATAACGTAGAAAGTGAAGATGTTGATGAAAATAATGATACATTACTAAAGAACAAAGAAAAAAGAGTAATAGTATATAGATTATTACCATAGAAGTAATTTTTGAAAGGAGATTAATATGGGAGATTCATTGGTAACTATAATTGCAATATTTTTAGCAGCAATACTTATGTTTGTATTTCCATTAATGGCACTATCAGAAAGAACAGATGATATTTCACAATTGGCTGTTCAAACTGCAACTACTGAATTTGTAGATAATGTAAGAACAACCGGAAATTTAACATTGGATGGTTATGAACAATATCTTCAAACTATATCTGCAACAGGGAACTCTTTTGAAGTAGAAATGCAAATACAACAATTGGACGAAAATCCAGGAGTAAAAGTTACACAAGCTGAAATGACAAAAATAGGAGAGAATGTATATTATACTTCATATACTTCTCAAATAGAAGAAGAATTAAGTAAAAGGGGTAGAATTAAATTAAAAGAAGGAGATATGATATCTGTAACAGTAAATAATACTAATCAGACTATTTCTCAAATTTTAAGAAACTTTTTCTACCAAATATCAGGAAATGATACATATCAAATTTTAGCAAAACATGGCGGAATTGTATCAGTCAATGGAAGTGGGGATTAAAATTGCTTGGGGTCAAATCCCTACAATTTATAATAAAGTGTAGGGGTGGATATATATGTCCACTCTTTAATTTTACTAAGGAATATTGAAAAATAATTTATTTTTTCAATTATGATTGTACAATTGAAAAGGAAGGTTAATTATGATAAAAGCGCAACATTTAGCTATTATTTTTATAATTATAATATTGCCAATATCATTAGTATTATCAAACTACATACAATCACAGATAGATACTATTACATTACAAACACAATATAATTCTAGATTATATGAATCAACTTATGACGCAGTACAAGCATTTCAAATTAATACTGTAAATAATAGATATTCTAGTATTAGTGATTCAAAGATTAGAGATATTGAGGCATCTGTTAATACTTTTTATAATTCTCTATCAAACAATATAAATGCTTCTGAAATTGGAACTGAGGCATTAAGACCTTTTGTGCCTGCATTAGTATATACTTTATATGATGGTTATTATATATATTCTAAATATAATAATGTTTATCCTGAAAATAATGGCGATGTTAAAGATGACAGTGAAGCAGAAGATGAGTATGGATTGAAACCATATATTTATTATTCAGGTAGATATAGAAAAGGTAATAATGATTTTGTAGTAAATTATACTCTTGATAATGCTATTACTATTTATGGAAGATTTGGAACTGAATATAGAACACTTTCAGGATACTTAATAAATCCAGAACAAGTCGAAAATATTGATTATGCCAAAAGAACTTTAACATATAATGGAATAGAAATAAAACCAGAGATACTTACAGAATATTTGTTATTCACTCCAAGAGATGAAGATGCAGAAAGTGGAAATTATCAATATATAGTATATGATGGTAAAAAAGTTTATTATGATCCTGAAAGTACAAATGAAGATGAAAAATATTTTTGGTATGATAATTATAGTAAAACTTACATAAGTATATATAATACAGAAGTATTGGAATATGCTAGAGCAAGGACAAGTGGAGATAGATTTTATAGTACAAGTGCTTTTGATTATTTCTACGAAGCAGAAAGATTTAGTAGAGAAGTAATAGATTTAATAGGAACAGTTACACAAGATGATGCAGTGGATGCAGAAGGAAATAAAATAGAATTTGCATATAATACAGGAAATGAACCAATTTTTAATACAACAGTTAATAATAATGATCCATTGATATCTGGTTCTACATTCAATGAAAATAGAATGGGAGTAATAAGAAATTCTATAGAAACAAATTTAGTTGCAGCGATAGCAAATTACAATTCTTATTCAGGTTTTACTTATGAGTTTGCATTACCTGTATTTACAGAATCTGATTGGGGAAAAATAGTAAACAATATTTCAGTTATTTCTTTCTTACAAGGAATACCAATTGGATACAAATACTATAATAACTATTGTATTGTTACTAATGATAAAAATGAAGAAGTAGTAAAAAAAGATTCAATATATATTGTTACAGCAAACGAAGATGGAACAAATAGAGAATATCATTTACCTGGATGTACAAAATTAGTTGATAGCGAGCAAGATAGAATAGTAGAAGCATATTCTAATTTGAGCTTTGTAAGACAAACTGTAAGAATATCAGAAGGAAATTATTTGTACTTTTATCCTCAAATGAGAAAAGATTTAAGTTATATCACTGGATGTTATGAATGCATAGTAAATGCGTCTGATACATATAATTTAGATGATATAATTAATGGAAGAATATATCATAATGAAGAAGTAACAGGACAATCTGGTTTAATATATAATGAAGATCAATTAGAACAAGTAAGAACAGCATATATAACTGCATTAGCAAGAGAAAGATATGATTTATATCAAACTAATATTGATTCTATGTCAAACTAAAAACAATAGAGAAGTAATTTAAAAATTTCTCTATATGAGAAATTTCCTATTAAATAAATATAGTTGGAGGAAAATATGTGTGAATGTATAGAAAATAAAATAAAAAGTGATATGAAAGAAATATTAGGTAAATATCAAAACAGTAAAGATAATTTAATACAAATATTAAATGAAGTACAAGAAAAATTTGGATATATACCATTAATAGCGCAAAAAGAAATTTCGCAGTACTTGAATATATCTTTAGCAGAAATATATGGAGTTATAACTTTTTATTCAAGATTTACACTAGAACCAAAAGGAGAATATACAATTTCTGTTTGTTTAGGAACAGCATGTTTTGTAAAAGGATCTGAAAAGCTATTAGATAGATTAAAAGAAAGACTAAAAATAGAACCTGGAAAGACTACAAGTGATGGCAAATATTCATTAGATACAACTAGATGTATAGGAGCCTGTGGGATAGCTCCCGTATTTACTGTAAATGGTGAAGTATATGGAAAAGCAACAGTAAAGAAATTGGATGAAGTTTTAGATAATTTGGAAAAAAACTAAGATAAGGGAGTTGTTATATGAAATCTATTAAAGAAATTGAAGAAATAAGAATTAAAAAAAGAAAAGAATTAGATTTAAGAGTTAATGTGAATTTAAGTACAAAAGAAAAACATATCTTAGTGTGTCAAGGAACAGGATGTACATCATCTAAATCACCTGAAATTATAGAAGAATTTAAAAGAATAATAAAAGAAAAAAATGTAGACAATGTAAGAGTTATAAAGACTGGTTGCTTTGGATTATGTGCAAAAGGACCAATAGTTATAATTAGACCAGAAGATACATTTTATGCAATGATAACTAAAGAAGATTGCCTTGAAATAATCGAAAAACATATTTTAAATGGTGAATTAGTTGAAAGATTACTTTGTAAAGATGTTGATGGAACATTAGTAAAAAAACTTGATGAATTAAATTTTTATAAAAAGCAGAAAAGAATTGCATTAAAAAATTGTGGAGTTATAAATCCAGAGGATATAGACGAATATATTGCATTTGATGGATACAAAGCTTTAGAAAAGGTTTTAATGGAAATGACTCCAGAAGAAGTAATAGAAGAAATAACTAAGTCAGGCTTAAGAGGTAGAGGAGGAGCTGGTTTCCCAACCGGTAAAAAATGGTTTTTAACTAGAAATGTAGAAGCCGATCAAAAGTATGTTGTGTGTAATGCTGATGAAGGAGATCCTGGAGCATTTATGGATAGAAGCATTTTGGAAGGAGATCCACATTCTGTTATAGAAGCTATGATAATAGCAGGATATAGCATCGGAGCAACAAAAGGATATATATATGTAAGAGCAGAATATCCAATAGCTGTACATAGATTTGATGTTGCTATAAAACAAGCAAGAGAATATAATTTATTAGGTAAAAATATATTTGGAACAGATTTTAGTTTTGATATAGAGATAAGATTAGGGGCAGGTGCTTTTGTGTGTGGTGAAGAGACCGCATTACTAGAATCTATAGAAGGTAGACGTGGTCAACCAAGAGTTAAACCACCATATCCTGCTAATAGTGGACTTTGGGGAAAACCTACTTTAATAAATAATGTAGAAACATTTGCTAATATAACAAGAATTATATTAAATGGTGCTGAATGGTATTCAAAAATAGGAACAGAAACATCAAAAGGAACAAAAGTATTTGCTTTAGGAGGAAATGTAATTAATACAGGGCTTGTTGAAGTACCAATGGGAACAACCTTAAGAGAAATTGTTTATGATATAGGCGGAGGAATCCCTAATAACAGAGATTTTAAAGCAGCACAAACAGGCGGACCTTCAGGAGGATGTATTCCAAAAGAGCATTTAGACACACCAATTGATTATGAATCATTAAAAGAAATAGGTTCAATGATGGGATCTGGTGGATTAATAGTAATGGATGATTCAAAATGTATGGTAAATTTAGCTAAATTTTATTTAGAATTTACTGTTGATGAATCTTGCGGTAAATGTACCCCATGTAGAATTGGAACTAAAAGAATGTTGGAAATTCTAGAAAAAATATGTAATGGAGAAGGAAGCTTAGAAGATTTAAGGAAATTGGAAGAGCTAACGATAACAATACCTAAAACAGCAATATGTGGATTAGGTCAAACAGCACCAAATCCAGTCATATCAACTTTAAAATATTTTAGAGATGAATATTTGGAACATATAAAATATAAAAAGTGTAGAACAGGAGAATGCAAAGCATTAGCTAAAATTCAAATAGATCCAGAAAAATGTAGAGGATGTGGAATATGTAAAAAGAATTGTCCTGTAAATGCTATAAGTGGAGAAGTAAAAATGCCACATCATATTGATGAAGATATTTGTATAAAATGTGGTACATGTATAAGTAAATGTCCATTTAAAGCAATAGGATAGAAGAAAATTGTACCTTAAGAGAGGAATGTGTTTAAATATGGAAAAAAAGATGGTAAATTTAAAAATAGATGATAAAGATGTTTGCGTTGAAGAAGGTACTACAATATTAGCTGCTGCAAGACAAGCAGGAATAGATATTCCAACATTATGTTTTTTAAAAGATATAAATGAAATCGGAGACTGCAGAATGTGTATTACAGAAGTTGAAGGCAGGAAAGGGTTTGCAACTTCATGTATTCAAAAGGTAGAGGAAGGAATGAATGTAAAAACACATTCTCCAGCAGTTATGGAAGCAAGAAGAACTATACTAGATTTAATATTATCTAATCATCAAAGAGATTGTTTAACATGTACTAGAAATGGAAATTGCGAGTTACAGAATTTAGCAGTTAAATTTAATGTTACAGGAGTAGAATATGAAGGAGAAAGAAACAAACATAATATAGATGAAATTTCTCCAGCAATAGTAAGAGATTTTAATAAATGTATTTTATGTAGAAGATGTGTTGCAGTATGTAAAAATATACAAAAAGTAGGAGCAATAGATTGTATAAACAGAGGATTTTCTTCTTGCATATCAACCGTAGGAGATCATAGTTTAAATGATGTAAATTGCACTTTTTGTGGTCAGTGTATAGAAGCATGCCCTGTAGGTGCATTAAGAGAAAAAGATTCTACAAAAGAAGTATGGCAAAAACTAAAAGATCCAGAGACTATGGTAATTGTTCAAACTGCTCCAGCTGTAAGAGTAGCATTGGGAGAAGAGTTTGGAATGCCAATAGGAACTAATGTTACAGGAAAAATGGTAGCTTCATTAAAAAGATTAGGATTTGATAAAGTATTTGATACAAATACGGGTGCAGATTTTACAATAATGGAAGAAGGAACAGAGTTTATAGAAAGATTAAAAAATAATGGTAATTTACCATTAATAACTTCTTGTAGTCCTGGATGGGTTAAATATATTGAAATGAACTATCCAGAGAATATTAAATATTTATCTAGTTGCAAATCACCACATGAGATGTATGGAGCAATTTTAAAAACATATTATGCAGAAAAAAATAATATTGATCCAAAGAAGATATTTGTAGTTTCAATAATGCCATGTATTGCTAAAAAATATGAAAGACAAAGAAATGAATTAAAAAATAATGGATTATATGATGTAGATAGTGTAATTACTACTAGAGAGTTAGCTAGAATGATAAAACAAGCTAATATAGAATTTACATCATTAGAAGATGAAAAATTTGATGATCCTTTAGGAGAAGCAAGTGGAGCTGGAGCAATTTTTGGAGTCACCGGTGGTGTAATGGAAGCAGCACTAAGAACAGTTTCGGAAGTACTTACAGGAAAAGAATTAGATAAAATAGATTTTGAACAAGTAAGAGGTCAAAAAGGAATAAAAAGAGCTAGTGTAAAAATAGGAGATAAAGAGGTTAAAGTTGTAGTTGCTTCTGGACTTGGAAATGCACAAACAATAATGGAAGAAATAAAATCTGGAAAAGCAGATTATCAATTCGTTGAGATTATGGCATGTCCAGGAGGATGCATAATGGGAGGAGGTCAACCTATAAAAAGTGCAAAAATAAGAGAAACGGTTGACGTAGGAGCAGAAAGAGCAGCTGCAATGTATAGCATAGATGAAAAAAGTGTTATAAGAAAATCACATGAAAATCCAATAATTAAAAAAATATATAAAGAATATATTGGAGAACCAGGAGGTCACATAGCACACGAATTATTACATACACATTATTCAGAAATGGAAAAGTATAGAATTTAATTATTTAAGATTTTATAAAAACAATTGAATTACAGATAAAAATGTGATATAAATAGATTATTAATTGTCAAGTAAAAAATAGCGAAAACTTAATATTAATAATCTATTTTTTTCTACAAAAAAATCAGTTTTAAAAAACTATAATAAGTATAAAGAATGATGTTTATAGATTTACCATAATATAAAAATCTAAATAAAGTAATAAAGGAAAATTTAAATGGAAACAGAGCAAAATAAAAATAATTTTAAATCAGGGTTTGTATCAATTGTAGGAAGAACAAACGTTGGAAAATCTAGTATTTTAAATAATTTAGTTGGTCAAAAAATTGCTAGTGTAGTAAATAAGCCTCAAACTACAAGAACTGCTATTAGAGCTATAATAAATAGAGAAAACTCGCAAATAATATTTATAGATACTCCGGGAATTCATAAGCCAAAAACAAAATTAGGTGATACAATGGTAGAAACTGCTTTTGGAACTATAGGGGATGTTGATTTAATATTATTTGTTGTAGAGGCTACTTCAGAGGAAATAGGCAAAGGAGATAGAATAATTTTAGAAAAAATAAAAGAATCAAATAAAAAAACAATTTTAATAATAAATAAAATAGACCTTGTTAATAGAGAACAAATAGCAAAACTAATAGAAACATATAAAGATGAATATAATTTTGAAGCAATTATACCTATTTCTGCATTAAAAAAATGCGATGTAGAAATAATATTAGAAGAGATAGAAAAAAAATTAAATTACGGTCCAGCATACTATAGTAAAGAAGATTTTACAGACCAAACATTAAGAGATTTAGCTTCAGAAACAATAAGAGAAAAAGCATTAAAATTGTTAAAAGATGAAGTACCACACGGAATATTTGTAGAAATTGAAAAAATGAAAAGAAGAAAAACGATGGAAAATGAACCTATATTTAATATAGAAGCTACAATATATTGTCTAAAAGATTCACATAAAGGAATAATAATAGGAAAAAATGGACTAATGCTAAAAAAAATTGGTATGTATGCAAGACAAGATTTAGAGAAAATGCTGGAAACAAAAGTGAATTTGAAAATATGGGTAAAAGTAAAAGAAGATTGGGTAAATAATGACAATTTTGTAAAAAAATTTAAGATGGAATAATTTTATCAATGGTATAAAAATAAGAAAAATGCTAAAGATAAGAATAGAAGTAAAACTTCTGAAAGGGATGAGAGTATATGATTAAACAAATGGCTTGGAATACATTTAAAAATACAGGTAACATTAATACTTTTATGGAATTAATGAAAGTAGAAAATTTGGAAAAAAATATAGAGGACAAACAGTATGGGATTGCTAAAAACGAAGGGAATAATAATTTCGGAAAATAAAATGGCTGATTTTGATAAAATGGTTACAATTCTTACACCAAATGGAAAAATCGGGTGTGCTGCAAAAGGTGCTAGAAGACCTAAAAGTTTATTAATGTCAGCCACCCAATTTTTGTGCTTTGGGGAGTATATGCTTTACAAAGGAGCAAATACATATAATATAAATTCATGTGATACAATTGAACTATTTTATAATATTAGAACTGATTTAGACAAATTAAATCAAGCAGCATATATTACAAAAATAATTGACGATGTTACTGATGAGAATCAAAATACATATAAAATCTTACAATTGTATTTAAATACATTGTATATGATATCCGAAAGTGACAAAAATATAGACTTGATTTTATCAATATTCAGAATTAGATTAGTATCAATTTTAGGATTTATGCCTAAAATTGATGCTTGCGTGAGTTGTAAAACTAAAGAAAACATAGAATATTTTAGTTTAAAAGATAATGGATTTAAATGTAGTATTTGTGGCAAACAAGATAAAAGTGCAATACAAATTTCAGCTTCAACAGTAAATGCAATAAAATATATTATAATGTCAGAAGCTAAAAAAATTTATTCTTTTAATTTATCAGAAGAAGGCATAAAAGAACTAGAAATAGTAAGTAAATTATACATGACTGATAAACTAGAGAAAGAGTACAAGTTGGAAAAACTATTTTAATAATAAAGTTAGGAGAAGTAATTTACATTTTTATCCTTATAGTCGACAAAAAAATATAAAAATGATATAATATCTAAAAGTAAAAAGCATAATATTAGACTTATAATTTTATATTAAACAAAATATATAAATATATAACAGAGAACGGAGAAATATAAATGAATGATTTAAGATTTAGTATTATAATACCATCATATAATTCTGCACAGGAAGTAAGAAGAGCTTTACAAAGTATAAGAGAACAAACATTTAAGAATTATGAAATAATTGTAATAGATGATTGTTCAACAGATAATACTTATGAAATTTTATCTAAAGAAAAAGGTATAAAACTTATAAAAAATAGTACAAATTTAAAAGCTGGTGGAGCAAGAAATAAAGGGTTAGAAATAGCAAAAGGAGAATACATAATATTTTTAGATGCAGATGACTACTTGGCTGAAAAAGAAACTTTGCAAAAAATAAATGATGTGATAGGAACTGAAAGAAGTGATTTAATATATTTAGGATTTGAAATTGTGGGTAGAATACAAGAAAAGTGTATTCCAACAGACGAAAATTCAACTTTTTCACAAAGAGTCAGAAATTGGAAATATGAAAATGTATGGGATGTATGTTGGAATAGAAAATTTCTAAAAGATAATAAAATATCATTTGTAGAAAAAAGATATTTTGAAGATTTTCTTTTCTATTATAAAGGTATAATAAGAGCTAAAACTTATAAAGTTGCAAATTTTATTACACACATATACACTGTTAATAAAAATGATAGTATAACATCAAATGTATCAGAACAAAAATTGCAAGATTTATATATGAATGTGATAGAATTTCTAGAAGAAATAAAAAATATGGAACAATCAAAAGAAAAGGCAGATATTGTATTTGCAGTATATAGAGTTGTTGAATATTCTACAAGATTACTTAAACAATTTGAAGAAGGATTGAAACAATAATAATGAGCTTTTGAAAGGAATATTGTAAGATATGAAATTAAGCTATAAAAAATATAAGTTAAAAGCGAAAACAATAGATATATTAAAAGGGGTTAAAATTAAAACTCCAGAGGAAACTTTAGATAAACTTATAAACGAGAATTGTTCAATATCAAGGCTGGGAGACGGAGAATTTGATTTAATATGGGGAATTGACATACAATATCAAAACGTAAATGATAAATTAGTAAAAAAATTAAGAGAAATTTTAGAAAGTAATGAAGATAAACTATTAATAGGGATCAATAATGCATTTGATTTAGATTATATAAATAAATATAACGATTTTGCAAAAAATTACTGGAAGGGATGGCTAAAAGATAATAAATATAGAGTATTAAAATTATTATCAAAGAAAAAACAATATTATTCAGCATTGATATCTAGATTTTACATAGACTACGAAGATAAATCAAGTGTAAGTGAATACGTAGAGAAATTAAAAAAATTATGGGACAAAAAAGATGTACTAGTTGTAGAAGGAGAATTTAGCAGACTAGGAGTAGGTAATGACCTATTTAATAGTACAAATTCAATTCAACGAATTATTTGCCCATCAGAGAATGCTTTTGATGAATATGATGAAATATTAAAAAAAATACTTGAATATGGTAAAAATAAGTTAATATTATTAGCACTAGGACCAACAGCTACAGTATTAGCTTATGACTTGTATAAAGTTGGTTATAGAGCTATAGATATAGGACATGTAGATATTGAGTATGAATGGTTTTTAAGACAAGTAACAGAAAAAGTAAAAATTGAAACTAAGTATGTTAATGAAGCTAAAGATGGACATGATAATATTCAGGATGTAAATGACGAAAAATATGAAAGAGAAATCATTGTAAGAATTGAAAAAAACTAATAATTTATAGAAAATAAAACGTGAAGCCAATAACAGAAAAGGCGAAATGTAATATATTATAAAGGACCCAAAAGGATAGCTTTTTAGCTTCAACTTTTTGGGTCTTTATCATATAAAAAATATACAATATTTGACAAATAAATATTGTATTATTTTATATTAATAGAAATTACAACTATAAATATACAAACTGCATGGGAGTTTGACACTAAATTTAAAATATGGTATAATCTAAGAGTTAAAATTACTGAAAATAAAGGAGATATATATGAGAAAGACAGTAAAATTTGGAATAGGATTTGTTACAGGAAGACCAAATGTATGTAAAGTAATTAATAATACTTACGAGAAGTTAATAAAACAATTTGAGGGAAGTGAATATGATGTAGAACTCACAATTTTTATATTATATGACTTACAATATCAATTAACAACTAGAGTTGATTTTTATGGACTAATTCCAAATGTTTACAAAAATATAAATATAAAATATATAACTCCAGAGGATATAGAAGAAGAAAAAAAGAAACTAATAGCACAAGAAAGATTAACAAAAACAGAAGCAGATTTGTTCTTTGGGCATGGACATGCTAAGGGAAGAAATACAGTTATGTATTATGCACTTGAAAGACAAATGAATTATTTATTGTTTTGGGATGATGATGAATATCCTGTGGCTTGTATTAAAAATAAAGAAAGTAATGAAATAATTTGGAAAGAACAACCAAATCTATTACAACATTTAAAATACATAGAAAATGCAGATATTACTATAGGATATCATTGCGGATATATTTCACCAATACCATATATGGAACTTAATGAAGAAGTTGATGAAAATATATTTAAAGAATATATAGAGGCAATAAGTAATGAAGTAGTATCATGGGATAGTATAAAACAAAAATTTATAGAGGATAATGGTGTAACTTATGCTAATCCTGAAACAGCAGAAGGAAAAGGTAGTTATGAAATTAAATTAAATGGTATAGGAAAATGGGTTTCTGGCTCTACTCTTTGTTTGAATTTAGATCATATTGAAAAAATACCAGCTTTTTATAATCCAGAAGGAGCAAGAGGAGAAGATACTTTCTTTTCAACTAAATTAGGAGAATCTAAGGTTATAAAAGTACCAGTATATCATTTTCACGATGGATTCCTTAAATATACTAATATAATGAGAGGAAAATATCCAAAAACATTAAGAAAAATAAAAGTGGAGGAAGAATTAATACCACAAAGATTTTTACAAGCTTCAAAAGGTTGGATAAGATATAAACCATTATTAACTTATATATCAGATAAAGAAAATTATGAAGGAAAAATGGAAGATACAAAAAGACAATTAGAAATTAGTCTACCACAAATAAATAAATTGTTTAAAGATTACGATTTTAGTGTGCTTCTAGATGAATTCAATAAATATTGCAAAGATGTGGATAAACATTACAAAGAATATTTAAAAACAAATGAAATATGGAATAAATTGAAAGAATTACAATTTAAAAATTAAGATATTAGCTAGATAAAAAATAAGATAAAACTTACACTGTGATAAAATAATTTAGAGGAGAAAAAAATGTATTTAATAATTGGTTTAGGAAATCCAGAACCAGAATATGCATATACAAGGCATAATATGGGATTTGATGTAATAAATAAGATAGCAAAAGAATACGAAATAGAAATATCTAGAAATAAGTTTGATGGTTTGTATGGTCAAGGAATTATAGAGGGAGAAAAAGTAATTTTATTAAAACCACAAACATATATGAATTTAAGTGGAAAGTCTATAAAACAGTTTATAGACTTTTATAAAATAGAAAATGATCATATATTAGTAATATATGATGATATGGATGTAGAAGTAGAAAAAATAAAGATAAGAAAAAAAGGCGGACCAGGCTCACATAATGGTATGAAGTCTGTTGTGCATGAACTTATAACAGATGATTTTCCAAGAATAAGAGTTGGAATTGGCAGACCTATAGATGAATATGATGCTATAGATTATGTTATAGGAAAATTAGAGGAAGACGAATATTCTAAATTAGAAATAGGAATAGAGAAAGCAAAAGAAGCGGTAATAGAATATATAAAAAATGGAATAGATTCTACTATGAATAAATATAACTAAAAAGGAATGAATATTTATGCAAGAAATTTTTATTTATGAAGATAATGAAGGAAACAGAATTGTTACTTTATTGGATAATGGAAAAGTAGTCGAAAAATATGACGAAAAAGTTGATCAAAATAGATTAGAAGGTAATATCTACTTGGGAAGAGTGGAGAATGTACTTTTAGGAATGCAGGCAGCTTTTGTAGATATAGGAGAAGAAAAAAATACATTTATACATATTAAAGATATAATACCTAAGATGAGTAATGAAACAGGTAATAAATTAGAAAAATTAAGCAAACATGACATAAAGAATTATATAAAAGTAGGAATGCCAATACTTGTACAAGTAAAGAGAGATAGTACAAATAAAAAGGGAGCAAGGGTTTCAACACATATTACTCTTCCTGGAAGATTTATAGTTTTAATTCCAGATTCAGAGTTCGTTACTATCTCACAGAAGATAGAAGATCAAAATGAAAAAGAGAGATTAGTTAAACTAATAAAAAACAATTTGCCTAAAAATTTTGGAGCGATTATTAGAACATCAGCAATTAATAAAAACGGAAATTTAATAATACAAGATTTAGAAAAATTAATAAACCAATGGAGTAAAATTAAAGAGCTAGAACAAGAATGCTTAGTAAAACATACAGAGCCAGTATTATTATATAAAAATAGTGGAATAGTTAGTAAAATATTAGTTGACTTTATAGATAGAGATCTTTCTAGAATCGTTACGAATAGCGAAAATATTTATTTATATATAAAAGAAATATTAAAAAATACAAGTAATGAAGAGAAAACTAAATTAGAATTAAAACAGAATGAAGATATTTTAGACATATATAATATAAGATCTCAATTAGAAAAGTCTGAGAACAGAAAAATATGGTTAAATTGCGGAGGATTTATTACAATAGATAAAACAGAAGCTTTAACTGCAATTGATGTAAACTCTGGAAAATATGTGGGTACAAAAACATTAGAGCAAACTGTATTTACAGTAAATAAAGAAGCCACTGTAGAAATAGCTAGACAATTGAGATTAAGAGACATTGGGGGAATAATAGTAATAGATTACATAGATATGGAAACAGAAGAAGATAAACAAAAAATAAAGGATTTGTTGGAAGAAAATCTAAAAAAAGATAGATCAAAAACACAAGTATTAGGTTTTACAGCACTTAATTTATTAGAAATGACAAGAAAACATATATGTAGTAATGATTAAGAGGGTGTCCTGAAATAGGAACCCAAGAACCAAAAAATCCAGCTCGATAAGAGTTGGATTTTTTGATATAAAAAG
>CALXPY010000013.1 GCA_944390395.1 uncultured Clostridia bacterium
AGCCCTTTGAGGCGGGGGTGTGACCCGTGAGCTTGGAGACCGTGTTTTTGAAAATAATATATATAACTTAGCTTGTACAGCAATTTTAAAAAGAAAAATATATTTCAAATATATCCACTAGTAAAATCCTGTGAAAAAAGCACACAAAAAGAACGCATCAAATTGTTTAGATACGTTCTATATTTTACATAATATATTTGAATTTTAGGCACGAAAACTAAACCTGCTTTATTCTCTAAAACATAGCTCTCTCTCTCTCTCTCTCTCTACAACTGCAACGGTTTTAGCTCTCATGTCTATTTTTTCTCCTTTATTTCTATTTATAATTATTTAATTTCTGTAATTCTTTTTCAATTATATTTTTATTATAACATTATTTTTTTAATTTTACTACATATTATTTATATTTTTTATATATAATATTATATTATTAAATATTGTACTATTTTTTATTTTATGTTATTATATATTTATTAGTTAAGGAAGGAGTTGAAAATTATATGTTATGGATTATATTAGGTATAGTAGTTCTTTTAGTTATTATTGTTGTTGCTATATACAATAATTTAGTTACTTTAAGACAGAGAGTTGAAAATGCATGGAGTCAAATTGATGTTCAATTACAAAGAAGATTTGATTTAATTCCAAATTTAGTTGAAACTGTGAAAGGATATATGGAACATGAGAAAGAAGTTCTAACAAAGGTTACAGATCTTCGTTCATCATGGGCAGATGCTAAAACAGTTGAAGAAAAAGCTAATTTAGATAATCAACTTTCAAGTGCTTTAAAAACAATTATGGCTGTTTCAGAAAATTACCCTGATTTAAAAGCTAGTCAAAACTTTTCTGAACTTCAAGAAGAATTACGTAATACAGAAAATAAAATTTCTTATTCAAGACAATTCTATAATGATAGTGTAACTAGATACAATACAAAATTGGAGCTTTTCCCATCTAATTTTATAGCTTCTATGTTTAAATTTACTCCAAAAACATTGTTTGAAGCTGAAAGTGAAGAAGCAAGAAAAAATGTAAAAGTAGATTTTAATAAATAGGAGAATATATGTACGCAGACATTACAAAAAATAAAATAAAAACTGGATTTATAATTAGTCTTTTTATACTTCTTATAACTTTAATAGTTTATTATATATGCATGGCTTTTGATTTAGGAAGTGTTTCTATAGTTATTGCTCTTATATTTTCAATTGCTTCTGCATGGTCTTCTTATTATTTTAGTGATAAAATTATTTTATCTATAAATAAAGCTAGACCTGCTACTCCTGAAGAAGACCAACAATTAGTAAATATATTAGATGCTTTAATGGTTTCTTCTGGTTTGGAACACAGACCAAAGTTATATGTAGTAGAGGATAGACAACCAAATGCTTTTGCAACTGGAAGAAATCCTCAAAATTCAGTTATTTGTGTTACTACAGCTTTATTAGAAAAACTTGACTATTATGAGCTAGAAGGAGTTGTGGCTCATGAGTTATCTCACATAAAAAATTATGATATTCGTTTATCTGCTGTAGTTACTGTAATGGTTGGATTTATAGTTATCCTTGCTGACTTTGGTTCAAGAATGTTATTCTGGTCAGGTGGAGATAGAGACAACGATAACAAAGCAAACCCAATTCTAATGGTTATTGGATTAATTTGTATGATTCTTGCTCCTATTTTTGGTCAATTGATGAAATTGGCATTATCAAGAAGAAGAGAATTTTTAGCTGATGCTACAGCTGTTGAGTTTACAAGAAATCCAGATGGATTAATTTCTGCTTTGCAGAAGTTAGAAGCTGATCCTAATCAATTAAGAAATGCAAACAAAGCTACAGAGCAAATGTTTATTATAAATCCTTTTAAACGAAATAGAAGAAATGGAAAGACAACTAATATTTGGTCTACACACCCTTCTACAGAAGATAGAATTGAAGCTTTAAGAAATTTAAAATAAGTAAAAAAAATTCTTAATGGAAAACATTAAGAATTTTTTTCTTTTATATTAAATAAATTAGCTGCGTTTTGATATGTTGCTTTTGCCACTTCTTCTAATGATATTCCTTTTACTTCTGCAATTTTTTGTGCTATGTATTTAACATTTCTTGAATCATTTCTTCTTCCTCTATTAGGCTCTGGTGAAAGATATGGACTATCTGTTTCTATTAAAATTCTATCTAAAGGAATTAATTTTATAATTTCATTTGCATTTTTTGAATTTTTAAATGTAACAGGTCCAGCACAAGAAATATAAAATCCCAATTTTAAACCTTCTGAAACTAAATCTTTATTTAATGGACAACAGTGAAAAACTCCACATTTATCTGGTTTAACAACATTTTTTAATATATCTAAAGTATCATATATTGCTTCTCTAGTATGTATTACTATTGGTTTATTTAATTCTTTTGCTAATTTTATTTGATAAATAAATGCTTGTTTTTGTAATTCTTTATTTTCTTTATTCCAATAATAATCTAGTCCAATTTCTCCTATTGCTAGAACATCATAATTTATTGCCAAATTTTTTATTTCTTCAACTTGTTTTACTATATCTAATTCGTTATTTGCAATGTCATTGGGTGAGATTCCGCATACAGGATATACAAAATTTTTGTGTTTACTAGATATGTCTATTGCCATTTTTGATGATGGTATATCATATCCAGAGCAGATTAGCTTAGTAACACCACTTTCATATATTTCCTTTAATACTTGTTCTCTATCGTCTTTAAATTTTTCGTCATTATAATGTGCGTGTGAATCAAAAAATTCCATAGCCACTACTCCTAATCTTTAAAAACTACTACTACATTAGCTATTGCTAATTCTTTAATATGTGAAATAGAAATATCTATTGAATCTATATCTTTACTTAATTTTATTCCTAAATTTATTTTAGGCCTTCCGTTATTATCATTTAAAACTTCAATTTTTCTCCAATATTCATTTTCATTGTCTTTTATAAACTCTGAAATTGCTTTAAACACTGCTTCCTTTGCAGCAAATCTTGCTGCAAAATGTTGGTACTCCATTTTTCCTGTATTTGAGCAATATTCAATTTCTTTTTCTGTATATATTTTTGATAAAAACTTATTGTTTTGTTCTTCAATTGCTTCTTTAACTCTTGAAACTTCGATAATATCTATTCCTGTAGTTATTTTCATAGTTATTTCCTTTCAGGGTAAGAATTTAATTATAGAAGAATACTAATATTATGATATTAATAATTAATAATAAAAATGTAATTCTTAATATATATTTGCTACTTCTAGTCGTTTTTTCTAAATTATAATCTTTATATAGTACATCGTATTTACTTTTTAGTTTTATAAAGGTTTCTTCTGTTTTTAATGCTTCTTTTATTTTTTTATCTATTATCTGTCCATAATCATCATTTGTTACTTCTTCTATCCATATATCTGATGCAAAGTCAATAAATTTATTTTTTACTAATTCAATTTTTTTCTTTTTACTTAATTCATAATTTATCTTTTTTAAGTAAATTTTTTTATACAAATTAAGTATATAAGTGTACAAATATTCATTCTCAAATTTATATAAAATTTTTGTATAATTTTCTATATTTACGTCTGTTGTGAGTAATACCATTGAGCTATTTGAAAATCCACATCTTGTAAATTTATCTAATTCTATGGATCTATCTACTCTTTTATCTGTATCTTGCTTTGATTCTGGATAGATATTTACATATTTAGCAAATTCTTTTGCCACAGTTTCTTCATTCCATGTTGATTGATCTATGCATGTATATGAATATGTTATAAATTTATCTGTTTGAACATTTATTTTTTTAGCTTCTATATTATTTCCTGCAATCTCTTTTATAAATTCTGTAAGATCTTTAGTATCTTTGAATCTACCTGTTTGCAATTTAATATTTTCATAATCTTTTAAATGATTATTTTCGGAATTAATTTCTCTAAATTTATAATTAAAGTTTAATACATCCGAAAAGCTACTAACCTGTGGTAGTATTGTTTTTAATAACAAAAAACATATTCCAGAATTAAAGCATACTAATTCTATTTTTTCTATATCAAAAAATATTCCGTTCTTTTCTCCTACCTTAGCTTGCATGTCTTTTGTTAGTTCATATTCAAAAATATTACAATGATATTTTGATAATATAGCTGCTTTTGTTCTTACATTCATAGACTGTAATTCTTTAATTCTATTTTTTCTTAAATCAAAAGTCCAAAACATATACTCTTGAATTCTTGGTAAAAAATAATTATACATTCCTGGATATTTTTCCTGTTCAAAAATCTTTAGTTTACACTTTTTATTTTTTAATAACTTATACATATAATTGGTATAATTATTTTCGTCTATTATATAAGGATATATAAAATATGTATATTGATACTTAGTCTTTAGTTCCATATAATTACTTCCTTTCTTTCTTCTTAAGTTACTACATATCTGTATAATAATTTAAATTTAAATCTTCTCCTCTATGCCATTTGCCAATAAACTCTATTAAAGGACTATTTTCTAATTTATATGCAGGTGAAATTGTTAATTCTCCTTTAGAGTTTATACAACCCCATAAGCCATCTTTCTTTACGCTAGCATAGCCAAATTCATTTTGTTCTCTTGCGTCATCGTATATATAGTCAACAACAACGATTCCATCCTTATTAACGAAACCATATTTATCATCTTTTTTTGATAAGAATAATGTATTACCTGTTAATAAATCTCTATTTGTTTTTTCTTCAAATCTGAAATTATAATATTTATATTCATTTCCAACTCTTACATAAATATATCCATTATCTACATTTATTTCAGAAAGAATACCTGTTAATTTTACATTAAATTCTCTATCTATAAAATCAGTATTTACGTTATCTTTTTCTCCTTCAAAAAATCCTGCATCACTTCTATAAATTAAGCTATTGTAGTCAAATTCTAAAACTTCTTTTTCAGTTAAATCAATTATTCCATATTTATCGTTCTTTTTTGCTATATATTTATCATCAAAAGCATATTTTATATCTTGATAATCAAATTTTATTTTTGTTTCTCCATTTAAATTCATAACTCCATATTTGTTATCAGAATTTTTTATTACTACATTCTCTCCATCAATAGAAATTACTTCTTCAAATTTATCTTTTAAATATACTTTTCCTTCTTTATCTACAATCTCCCAATCTCCATTTTCTTTGACTACATATTTATCTCCACTTTTTAGTTGTTTAATATCATCATATTTTGTTTCTAATACTATGCTTTTATCTATTCCTACTACTCCATATTTGTTGTTATCTGCTTGTACTATATATCCATCTTCGAACTTAGTAGAAATTGCTTTAATATTCTTATAATTATTTTCTGCTATTACTCCTCCTACATTATCAACTAGACCTAATTTGCCATCTTTTCTTGTAATTAAACTATTTTCTGTTCCTTTTAAAGCTTCAATACTATCATATTCACATTTAAGTAATTCTAATCCCTTATAGTCTATAAGTCCATATTTTCCATCTTTTTTAACTTTTAAAACATCTTTTTCATACCATAAATTATTATTATCATCATAATTTTCTATAGCTTCTACTGTTTCATAATTAGTCAAAATTTCCTCATTTTTTGAATTTAAAACCCTTGTTTTAAAAGTATTATCTGAATAATTAACATCATAAGTACATATAAACAAATCTTTTGTATTATCTGGTATTATTATTGTTTCATCATAAGTTGGTTCAATTATTGTTTCTCCTTTTGAATTAATAACTCCCCATTTTCCATTCGTGTAAACCGGAAAATATTTATTAGCAACTACTTTTTCTTCTTGCTTATCAGACTCTTTTATTAAAGTATTTATTCCAACTATAACCATTATTATAACAAATATCGCTATTATAACTGCAAATACTTTCTTCAAGTTCAGCTTTCTCTTTTGCCCATTATATCTTTTCCCTTTATTACTCATTATTTATCAATCCTTCCCTTTTTGTTCAAAGATATTGTTTTTTATATCATAAAAAAATATAGTATAGACTTTTTCACATCTATACTATATCATATTTAGTTACATAAATCAATTTATTTTTTTGTAATTTTTGTTACAATTACTGTCATATCATCTTTTTTCATGCCATAGTTATTATCTATTGCTTCATTAAGGATAATATCTGCAATTTTCTGTGCATCTTCTATTTGAATATCTTCTAATAAATATTTTACCCATAATTCTTTATTTAAATATTCTGAGTCTGATTCTATTATTCCATCACTACACATTACTAAAATATCTCCATCTTGAAGATCATAGTCATAAACTACTAAATCTAGTTTATCTACTATTCCTGTTGGTAATGTTACTGATTTTAAAAGTTGCACATCTTTTTTTCTTTTTATGTATGTTGGACATGCTCCATTTTTTATAAATTCCATATTTCCTGCATATAAATCTAATATTTGCATATCTAATGTTGCATACATATCATCTTTAGCATTTACAGCTAATGTGGAATTAATTAATTTTAGTGATACATTTTTATTAAATCCTGCACTAAGTAATCTTTCTAGCATTTTAATTGCAATCTTGCTGCTTTTCATTGCTTCTGGTCCAGATCCCATTCCATCACTAATCGCTAACAAATACTTTCCATCTTTTAGTTTTACTTGCAAACTTGAATCTCCTGAAACAGGTGAACCATCTTTAGTTGCTTTTGCTATTCCAATTTGCAATTTATATTTATCTTCTGATACATAACTAAATTTACATTCAGTTTTGTTTTCTCTTAATCCACATTCCTGTGCATTAATTATAAAGTTATTATTAAATACTTTGTTTAATACTCTTAAAATCTTCTTTATGTCACATTTTTTTCCTTCTAAGTCATCACAAATATCTGTATATACTTCAATTTCGTATTTGCCAGAACTATCTTGTTTTACAGTTAAGTCCCTTATTTTTATATCTTTTTGATCTAATAATAATCTTATTTCTTCTTTTTTCTCTATATATTTATCTTTTTTAGCTTCTTTTATTTCATCTGCTAAATTTGAGATAACCTCTGAAACACCTTCTAATTGTGAGGATATATTCTTTTTATTTTCATCCATTTTCTTTTTCCAAATAAAATTCATTTTGCTAATTCTATATGAATAATTAATTGCTTTTATCATTTTACTTATATCATTTTCAACTTGTTGATTCTTTTCTTTAAATCCTATTATATAGTTATTATGTGCTTCAAATATTTCTACTAGTTTTTTTTCTGTAATTATTTCTTCTTTTAATAAATATTTGAAAATATCTTCTATTATATTATCGGAATTATTATATATGTAATCATATAGAATATTATCTTCAAGTCCATCAAGATTTACTTTTAGTTCATCTATAAATATATTCTCATTTGATAATTCTTGTTCTTTTAAGTCTTCCTCATCTAGAATAGTACTAGCTGCTTCTTGATAACTCTTTGCCATATCAGATACTGCATCTGAAATACTGTTTAATTTTAATATAGTTTCTCTATTTTCTTCTAAAGTTCTACCAGTTGTTTCTGGTAATAAACTTTCTTTTTTAATAAAATCATCTATACTAATTGATACTGTTTTTGGTATTGCTAAAAGTCCTAATGATGCTATTAAGATTTCTTGAAACATTATTATTGGTATAGTGTTACCATTATCTACATAACTTAACAAAATATTTCCTAATATAAATCCTATAATTACTCCTATTTTTCCTAATTTATTAAATATTCCTGCTATCATTCCTGAAAGTGCATATGCTGCAATCATTATAGGTTCATTGTTTGCAATTATTCCAATAACTACTCCTATTGTAACACCTGATGTAGCTCCAACTAATATTCCATTTTTCCATCCTAATACTAATACAATTAAAATACTTAAAATATTTCTTATACTATATCCAAATATACTTAAATTTTCAAAAGCACAGATTGCAATACATAGAAGTAAGCTTGTCCCCATTACTTCTTCTACTGAAAATACTTTTTTATTTCCAAATTCTCTAATCATTAATATAGAATTACTAAAAATTTTATAAAAAATATATCCTGTTATTGCAAGCATTATACTGCTTAACAAATCATAAACATAAAAGTTACCAAAAAACATTGGTAAAACTTGTACTACTAATATAGAAATAAATAAGTGCAAGCCTAATTTTCTTTGCTCATTAACATTTTCTTGAAATTTAGGTCTAACTAATAAAACTCCAGCAAAAAATATTAACGATGTTATAAAATACATTAAAAAATTGTTAGTTCCAAATTTTATAAACGTACCTATTAATGTTAATATGTATATAATTCCAACAGGCATATTATTACTTAACATCGATGCTATAAATGCAATTGCAAAAGGACTTAGCGATAATATAATATTTTCTCTACTAAAGCCCACCATTGATATCATAAAAGCTATAATATATAAACTAACATTGGCTTTTGTAAATATTTTTTTCAATATTTCTTTATTACTAGACTGTGTTTTTGCCTCTGAATTTTCAATAAAATCCCTTGCTATATTTTGAAACATTTCTAACCACCTCTAACTTTTTTACTATGTATAGATTGTAATATAATTAAAATAAATAATTTGTCATTTTTAATACATAACATAAAAAAGTTTTTTACATTTTGCGATTTTTTCTATTTAATTTCTTTTGTTTAAGGTAAATTATATATATAATTTTATCGTAAAATGAGCTATTTTACAAGGTTTTATGTTAAAAAAGAAGTGGATTTTTATTCCACTTCTTTTTCTAGGTTATTTATTTTTTAAGAACTTTCTTCTTAATTATAATTATACCTGCTATTAGTAATACTGCTACTACTGCTATTAATCCATAATATACTGTTTGTGATCCAAATGGTGGTAGGATTATTACTCTTTCTGCCATTGCAGTATCTACTTCTGATGGTTTAGAAGCTAATGGATCTTGGTTTCCTACTACTGAGAATGCCATTCTTCTACCTACTGTATTAGATGTTTGTACAATTTCAACCATATTATCATAAGTCAAATCATCTTGTTCGTTTTCTGGTGTTATTAATTGTGTTAAAATAATTTGTTTTTCAACTTCTTGTTCTGGTTGCAATGCTGTAGCAAAATCTCCAGTTTGTACAATTGTGTTGAACTTACTTGCATTTGTTGATAGTTCACTATTAATTAATCCGCTTTCTACAAGTTGTTCATCATCAATTGCTGCCCATCCACCATTATCTGAAGCATCAAATTTTAAATTATTTCCTATATAATCTATTACAGTATTTGTTGTTGTTGTTACTATATCTCCATTTGGTAAGCCTCTATAGTAGTAATCTTTTGAGTTATAGTCAACTTCACCCACATTTTTAATTTTTGTTTTATATGTTATTCTTATTGTAGAACCATGCATTAACTCTTCGTCCATTGTTAATTGTATTAAACCATTTGTGTCATTATACAATTCATCTATTCTCTTTAATGTTTCATCTCTATATGAATATCTATGTTTTCCATCTTCCTTATAGTATTCTTCATATTTTCCATCTTTGATGTCTTCATTTAAATTATATTCTTTTCCTGGTCTCCATAATACATTATCTGCTGATTTAGTTGCATCAAATAATACATTTCCATTTGCTAATGTTAATCTAACATTTAGTATTTGTTTAGATATCTCTAATTGTGCTTTTGGTCTTTCTGTTAATCCTATATCTATATTATTTAATACATAAATACCATTGTAGTCATTTCCATATTTATAATCGTCCGCCCCGTTACTTACTCCATCATCTCCATCTGTATCTTGTCTATTGTATTCGAACTCTACGATTATAATTCCAGTTTCTGCTGTCATTCCTGTATTATCAATAAGCTCTTGTAATAACGCTTCTAATTCTTCATCAGTATAAGAATTTCCATTATATGAAGGTCTAATATATGGTGAAGCTAAAACTTCTGCAATATGGTTTGTTACATTGTTTGTACTGTAATTATTTACTTCTTCTCTTCTCTCCCATATATCTCTTACGTCAGATACATTAGATTCAAAGGCATCAGATGCTTTTATATCATAGTATACATAGTTACCATTTTCATCTCTTTGGCTATAGTCTACTCTACTTACGTTTGTTATTTCTGAAACTGGTTCAATTGTCTGATTGTTATCCATATCTTTTTGATATGGTGTTGTTTTAAAGTCTTGACCGTTATATGATATTTGGTTTGATCCACCTTCTATACCTGTTGTAGTTGTATAGGTTGTTTCTTTGTTAGTACCATATCTAAATCTTAGAATATAGTTTCCTGGTATATAGTTTCTTATTTCATATCTACCATTTTCACCAGTTTTAACAGTCTGCCAAATGTACTCTCCACCATCTTCAAGTTTTTCTACTAAGTCTATAGTTACACCTGCTATACCTATTTCATCATCTTGTCTTACACCATCACCTATAATAGAATCTCCAGAAGTATGTGTTCTTTCATCTTCCCATGCTGTACCATTTATAACTCTTACGGCATCTGGATCTATTATAAATCTTACACTTGGTGCTCTATCTGTATCATCTTCGAAGTTGTGTTCAAATCTCTCTCCTTGTAAATCACTTGATTCTAAGTTACCTGGATTTGAATCTCTATCTACTAATCCTGGTGTATCTCCTGAACCTTTAGAAATTCCATTAGGTAATTGAGTACCATCTCTATAGAATGTTCTAAATCCATTTATTTCTGCTAAGTTTTGTTTACCGTCATCATTTTCATCTAGTATTGGTTTATTATTGCTTCCATTATTTACTTTAAATGTTAAGTAAATATATGCACTTTCACCTGTTGCTAATTTTTTGTTTTCAAGTCCTCTTACATATACTGATCCAAATTCTCCTTCTAAGTCTGAATTTGTATCTGTTCCGTATCTACTGTCATCTGCACTATTAACATCTCTTGCATGTTCTATACTATTTATATCTAATGTATGAATTAAATCAAAGTATTCATCATCAGTAACTCTTATTTGTTCATTGCTTGAACTTGCATCATCTTTGTACATTACCCATGATAGATCTTCCATATATGTAAGTTCTGTATCATAGTAGTCTACAACTTCTGTTATTTGCGTCATAACACTCTGAGATTGGTTTCTAACAGTAATTTTATATGTTACATATAATTCTAAGTCTTTTCCTGATTGATTTGTAAGAGCTGATGTATATTCATAATCATCTCTATACAATTCTCTGTTATAACCTACATTATAGTAATTATCATAATCGCTTACTCTTATATTAATATCCCAATATCCATCATCTGTTGTTCTTTTATCATATTTGTATACTTCTGTTTTACCATTTATTTTTAGTCCAACTTTGTATGCATCTTTTCTTAATGCTGCATCAAATTCATGTCTTCTCCATAAACCTAAGTTAATATAATATTGTCCTGGATAAATTGGTTTATATTCTGTTCCTTCAACAGTAATTGTATCCATATTGTATTGGCCTTCGCTAATCTCATTTAAGTAGAATTCATCATATACTGGATATGTATCTACACTTCCTGAACCTGTATATGCTTGAATCATGCAATCTTGTATAAATTGTAGCTTTCTCATTGTTTCCGCGTCTCCGCTAACAAGACTTGCTAAATTATCTGGAAGCTCTCCTCCTGATTCTACTATGCTACTTATAGCTCTACCTAATTCACCTTCGAAGAATGCATCTGTTTCTACTATTACACCATCTTGTACATCATAGAATCCATCTAATAGTTGTTCTCCACTTCTTACATAGTCACCATTTTCATTTAGTTCAAATCCTAATAATTCATAATATGAGAATGCTTCATTATATCCATCTATTCCAACTCCTAATGAACCACTTGTTGGATAGTTCTTAGGTGCTGATCCAATTTCTGCAAATTGTTGATCAAAAGCATTTCTTCTACTTTGTGACTCTGTAGCTTTTGATGTTATTTTCCATTCTTCAGTATTGTACATTGATTCTATAGAACCACCTGTACTCATATACTCTGTTGGCATATAAATTTGTCCATTATATTCAAATACTACTACATATTTCTTTTGAGGATCTATTCCGTCAAATTCATAGTATCCATCTTCGTCTGTTGCTGTTGGATTTATGCAATGTGATGGATCTTCTGAAACTCCTTCTGCTAATTCTGCAATTGTTCCGCTATTGCTATCTGGATTATAGTCATCTTCATATAATGTAACTTTTATGTTTTTTAATGGTTTATCTATTCCTTCTCCTGTTGTATTATTAACACCATCTGCTAAGCTCTCTTTATTTGCTACACCATCTTCCCATACATATCCTCCTAAGTTCATTACAATTTTACCTTTTTCTTCTGTATCAATTGTAAATTCTTGTTCATATAATGTACGGCAAGCTTCAACAGCTGATTCATCTTGTACTGGAATTTCTACTAATTTGTAGTATCCTTGGCAAGTTATGTGATCTCCTTCTTCTCCACCAGGTCCTCCTAATTCAATATCATAAGGTGGTGAGTGTAATGGACAACTTCCTGGCGCACCATCTTCACATTCTGTATCTAGATAATAATATATACCATCCATTTTAGAATATTTACCATTTGCAAGCATGAATTGGAATTTTACCTTTAAACCAATTCTTACTATTTTTTCTCCGCCATCTTTATTTGGGTCATCAAATACGACTTCAAATTCTTGCTCTGGTTCTGGATATTTTTGTTCTGTTTCATCTACTTTTAATTCATTTGCTTCAAAATACTCTGGCTCAACTCTTTCATCGTTTATAATGAATGCTTTAATTTCGATGTCATCCCTTATTATTCCTCCACCTGCATCATAACCAATTATAGTCATTTCTTGAATTCCACCAAATGTTTTACCAATTTCTGTTCTACCATCAACATAATTTAATGTAAATGGCCCTGCTATGTATTCTCCTGTTGTTTGATTTACTTTTACCCAAAAGTCATCATAATTTGTTAAATCTTCTGGCTTCATTCCTTCTGGTCTTACTCTAGTGTCAAACTTAGCATATTCTTCAGCTTCTTTTCCTAATGCACTTGATCTTCCATCTCCACTTGTCATTAATCCACCGTCTAAGTCTATAGTTTGTCCGTCAACTGAAGTAGTTTTATCTGCTAAACCCCACATAGCATTTTGTTCATCTGCACTAAAGCTTGTAGATAAATCTGATGTTTTTATGTACGCATACGCTGGTGATAAATCACCCTGTGCTATAACCTTGTAAATAATACCTTGTTTTCCAACGAATTCTCCATCATCATGGTGTCCTTCTGTATATACGCAATCATGAGGTGGCGTTTCTAATGGTTGACCATCTAGAGCTAGTGCATCTTCATATTCAATATGATTATCTTTTAATTTACTTTCACCATCTGAAATTGTATTTCCATATTCAAGACAGTTGTAATCCAATCCTCCAAATGTATACATGTACCATGGATCATCCATATATCCATCTGGCTTTACTAATCCTGAAACTGGATATGATAAACTATTTGGATCTTGTTCACCTTCTGTCATTGAAACAGAGCCAACTTCTGAAGAAGCTTTATAGTTTTTAGTACCTAATAGAGAATATTTATTTACCACTGAAGTTTCCGTAGTAATTATGTTCTTTATTATAATAGCTGCAGCAATTAATACTACTAAAATAACTATTAATAATAAACTTTTTTCTTTCTTACTCATTTTTATCCTCCTTTCTCTTATATTTTTTTAGGTAATACTTTCTTTTTAATAATAAATATTCCAACTCCTAACATTGCAATAACAATAACTATTAATCCTGTATACATTGCTATCTCTCCACCTGTAACTACAGAAATTAGAATGTCTGCCTTAGAGTAATCATCTTCTGATTCAAGTTTATTAGCTTCTGTTGAGTCCATATCTGGCATTCCTTGTTCATTATAGCTTTCATATATTTCTGCACTATTACTTAATAAGCCTGTTGAATTAATTTGCTTTGTTAATACTAATGTTAATTCTTTTGTTTCTCCTGGATTTATTATTGTATCTGCTAAACTTGCATTGTATATGTTTCCATTTTCTGATAAATACCAATCTCTATTTAGTTCTGTACTAAAGTTAACATCTTCTGGTAAATAGTCTACTATTTTTCTTGCATATCCTGGTATTGCGCCTTCGTTTGTAATTACTATTTTGTATTCTATTACCATACTACTTTGTCCCATGTTTCTTGCTAAGACTTCTGTTTTTACACTTTGCTTATCGTCATAATTATAAGTTTTTGTACCTATTGTTGGTGTTGTTAATGTTATTTTTGTAATATACTTATCTAATTTCAAATCAAATTTTTCTGAAACATATAAACCGATATCTATATCTCTAACATTTCCATTTGTTACTTTTATTGTATCGCTTACACCAACTGTTCTATTTTGTCCATCAATATTCATGCTCATGCTTATTGCATCTGAATTTAAAGTTTCATCTGCTCCATCTTTTCTATATTCTGTAATGTCATATCTTGCTACATCATATAAGAATACTACTAGATATTCTCCTCTTGGAACATTTCTAAATTCATATTGACCTCTTGAATCAGTTGTAGTTCTAAATTCTTGATTATTGTCTGGATTTGTAGCTATGTTATTATTTGATTTATGTACTAAAATTACTTCTATTCCAGATAATAGTTCTTCTTCTGATTCTCTTTCTCCATTCTTGTTTGCGTCATTCCATGCAGTACCTGTTATTCTGTATTTGCTATCAACTCCTGGTGTATCAGTATTTCCATTATGTGCATTTTCATCATATTCTATTATATTTGTAACTGTGTTTGTTTCATAATTATTATTTGAATATGATACTTGTACTTTATTTTCTATAGTCTTATCATCTTCATTAGGTAATAAGCTTGCTTTTACACGTAATTGGAATTCTATTTCTTCACCTGCATCTAAAGCCACATGAGCTACAACTTTTCCATCTTCTAGTTTTCTTACTGTATTTTTTTCTCCATGCATCTCAAAAGTTAAATCTACAAATTCTACACCATCTGGTAATGAATCTGTTATTACTACATCTCCTGCATAAGCTTCAGAATCATTTTTAATTGCAAATGAATAACTAAATGTTTCTAATTCTTTAACATATCTTTTACTTGTTTCAAGTTCTGAAACTATTAAGTTTGCTTTGGCTACTTGATATTTTCTTGTATTTGAATAATGTACTATGCTGTCACCTTCAATTTGTACCTGTCCTCTTAATGTTATTTCACCTTCTACATCTGCCACTTCTGTTTCTAAGAATACACAAACATTAGTTGGTGCATCAGGTATTGTAACTTCTACCGTATTTGTTTGTTCATTATATTGTGCTTGTATTTGTAATTCTTCTGAAAATTCATTTTCTCTTGCTGTTACATTTTTATATTTAAATCCATTGCCTAATGGTATTGTAACTTTAAGATTATTTGTTCTTCCGCCTGTAATTGATTCAATACGGAATGTTTGTTTTACTGCGTCTCCTGGTTCTAAAACAACTGCATCTGTCACTAAATCATATACCTGCATTGTTAGTTTTCCCTCTTCTATAGTAAAGTTATAATCTTCAAATGTTATTTCATTTTCTGATTCATTAGAAGAGATAGTTACTTTATTTTTTAATGTTGCTGGTAATTCTGATTTTATTAAATCTTCTGCTTTAATATAATAACTTGTCGTGTATGTTTCCCCTGGTGCTATTTTATCTACAACTATTACTTTGTTTTGAGAACTTGCTGTAAAGAAACCTGTACCACTACTATAATTTACATGTTCTGCATTTTCTGGTTGTGGTATTGTTATCATTACATTATTTGCATCCATTGTACCATCATTTTTAATTTGTACAGTCATTTCTATAATTTGTCCTTCTCTAACAGTTGCATTTTTTTCAAAGTCTGATGTAAATGTTGCATTTAATACTGGTCCTTTTCCTGTTGTTAATCCTAACACTGGTGATTCTTTTGTTTCAGCTATTGTACCAACATCTGATTTATTATTGTAATAAATTTTATACATTTGATATACAGAATTGTTGAATTCTATATTTGCTGGTATTCTTACTGTATAACTAAATTCTATACTTTGTGAAGCTGACATTTCATAATTTTCTAACACTATTAAATATGAATACATATTAGATAAATTATCTGTATTTTCTGTCCATCCATTTTGATCATCTTGAAGATCCTTTGTAGCATTTTTATTTGCTGAATAATAAACTTTTACATTACTGCTATCTACTCCGCTTACTTGTATTGCACTATTTAATATAGTATCAAATGTGCTACCTAAGTCTTCGTCACTATCTATTTTGGTATTTCCTTTAGAAGGAATTCTTCCTAAAATAGAAACTCCATCTATTGCATTTTGATAGTTGTTTATAATATTTCCTTTAATAGTAGCTATTTTTTCAGAAGTATTAACTTCTATTTTTCCTTCCAATTTCTCATTTTCTACACTTGTTAGCTCATCACCATCATTATTGAATCCTGTCATAGTATTTGCTGCTACTATACCAACTGGAGAAACAAAATTTATTTCTGTAGTAGCTACTTGTCTATTTTGTGATCTAGCTAATGAATTTGTATTCTCGTTTGTATAATACATTTTTATTTCTGCTTTGTGACTTGGTGTTAATTTGTTTGCTGTTATATTAGCATTTATTACTATATTAATTCCCTTTATATCTTCATCTATGCTATATTTTGTTTGTGTTCCTTCTAATACTATTCTTATTGTTTTGTGACCATTTTCTGTAATTAGTTTAGCTTCTTTTATTTTTAATTCATCTGTAAATAGCATATTAACACTTTTTACGTCTATTTTTTCTATGTAATCAGGTAGTTCTATTTCTATAACTGGATTTTTATATAATGCATTATTCAAACTTGATGTATCTAAAATTGCTCTTATTTCTACATCTTTGTTTTCAACAACTGTAGATAAATTTTTTCCTCTTTCATTTACTGTTATTTCTGCTTTTGTAACAGGTTCTTCTAATTTTATATTATTTGTTTTTGTATTTTCTCCAAATACTGATTTTACTTGTGTTTCTATTTTTATACTGCTAAAATCTTTCATTTGAGTTTTTGAATAATCTTGATCTGGTTTTATAGCTTTTATTATTTCTATTTCTATATTGCCTTCTGTTATTGGTTTTGATGTTTTTATTGTTATTTTATTAGTATTCTTATCAGCTATATTTAATACATAATTTCCGTTATCGTCTTTTGAAGTATCTTTGTTAATTTCTGCGATTTTTTGATTATTCTCATCAAGAATTTCTATTTTGCCTTCTTCTCCAAGTAGTTTTTTAAATACTAATTCTGAAATTTTTATTTCTTTATTATATATGTATTTATTTCCTGATATTACACTTGAATATTCATTTCCATCTTGTGAAATAAATTTTTCTTCTATTGTATTTAATTCTAATGAATCCATAAGTTCAGCATAATCAACTATCATGTTGTATTTTACACTATAAATAGTTTCTTGTTTTTCTTCTATATTTTGTTTTTGGTTTTGTTTTTCTGTCTTATCATAATTTGCATATATATAACCTTTGCTTAAAGTTTCTGTACTTGTAATTTCAAATCCAACATTTTCTCCTACTGTATTTTTTAATTCGTATTTTGCTGTTCCTTCTATTGTTTTTACAGTTTCTTCATTATTATATAGTGTCATTGTGTTTTTTATGTTTATGTCTCCAGAAATTGAATTTTCTTGAACATAGTTATATACTTCTTGTCCTTTATATATATAAGTAATTAAATATTCATCTGTTGCGTTTTTCTTCCATGCTATTTCGCCTGCTTCATTAGATGCATTTTCAACTTTAATAGCTAAAGTCTCAGAATTTAATGAATAATTGTTACTTGAAAATTCTGTTCCGTTTTCTTTTCCATTTGTTGCTTTTGTATTATTTACTATTACATTAACTACTTCTGGTTTTACAGAATTTATTTCTGGTACATTTAATTCTAACATGTTTTCTTTAACAGGTAATAAATTATCTTTAACATTGCTTTGTACTTTTACTTGAAGCATAACTCCATATTCTTCCCCAATGTGATATGGTAAATATTTAGAAACTTCTGCCTTTGTTTCTATCTCAGCTTCAGCTGTCCATTGTGCTTCAACATTTATATTCTTTGCAATATTTTTTAAATTACCACCTTCGTTAATATATTCTGCAGTAAATTGTACCTCTGTTTGTTTTGAGAATATATCACTTGCTACTGAGTCCTTATTTAAAATTTTTATTGGCACTTCCAATATAATTTCTTCAGAACTATTATTTATTTGATTTAATATTATTTCATTTTCACTAGCAGATTTTATATACTTATTCTGTAGGTTATTACTATCTATTTCAAAATTTGCATTATTGAATTTTATTACTCCACTATTTAAGTATCCTGCATTTTTTACTTTTAAACTCAAATAAATCTTTGCTTCATCTTTGCTAATATCAAATACTTTGCTATGAGTTCCACCTTCGAAATAAGCATTAAATTCGATATTCGAGTTATTTGTTTTCGAATCTTGTTTTTCTAATTCACTTGTTGTAGCCATTACTTCTGTTCCTAAAAAAAGTAATTGTGTAGCCAACAACAAAATTACTAAAAACATTGATATAATTCTTTGTTCAACTTTTTTCATAATAACCTCCCATATACTTTCATCTTATTATATTATAAGACATTTTCCTTTATTTTTCAATGGTTTGGAAATTATTTCTTATATTTCAACCTACTTTTTTCCATTTTCACATACGGAAATTTGACTTTGAATAGAAATATTAAATTTTTATTACATTTTAGTAACATTTTTATTTATCATTAATATAATAAAATAACATATATTATTATAGAGAGGGTGATACTATGGATAATATGGATATGGCAAAATTAATGTCTATTCTTTCAAAATTGGATAAAAAAGATTTAGAGGCTGGATTAGAAAAAGCTAATCAGATATTAAATTCTAAAGATAAAGATAATATCTTAAATAATCTTAAAAATATGAATAAGTAGGTGATAAAATGAGTGAAGATATGTCTGATTTAATAAATAAATTTAGTCAAATGTTAAAAAGTAATGATATGCCAGATGAGATAAAAAATGTGATAAACAATTTATCTTCTAGTAATTCAGATGTATCTTCTAAAAGTGCAGAAGACTCTGAATTAGGAAGTAATTCTTCACCCGAATTTGATATCAATACTATGCTAAAGATGAAATCAATTATTGATGCAATGAATAAAGAAAAAAATGATCCCAGAGCCAATTTATTAAAATCCTTAAAGCCATATTTGAAAGAAAGTAGAAAAGAAAAAGTAGATCAATATATACAATTATTTAATATGGGAAAAGTATTTGAAATACTAAATCCTTTGGGTGGTGAGAAAAAAAATGATGTATAATTATCCATTTTTTAATTTTCCAAGTTTTAGACGATACACGTACAGACCTACGGAAGATCATGTTTCAGCCTATTCTGGCATGTCAAATAGTACTCATAATAGTTATAATTCAAGAAATTATAGTAGAAAAATTAACAAAAATAGTAACAACTTAAATTCAAATTCCAAACCTAATGTTAATACTAATTTTAAGTTAAATTCACAAACTATTTCCAATAAAAAAGATTCTGAAGATAGACAGGAACTCTTTGACTTTTTAGGTATAAAACTATATTTTGATGATGTATTATTAATATGCTTAATTTTCTTTCTATATAATGAAGGTGTTAAGGATCAATATCTTTTTATTTCTTTAATCATGCTATTATTAAGTTAAAAGCTTATTAAAAAATTAAAATTTTTTAATAAGCTTTTATTTAATTATTCTATAACTACTTCGCCTTTTTCGTTTATATACGCATAAGTTTTGGCTTTATCGTTTTTCTCTTCTTTTTCTATTTCTTTAATTATATTTGAAATTCTGATTTGTGGTGATTCTATGGCTGAAGCAGCAATAATTGCATCTTTATTTCCTTTTGCTCCAGCATGTGCCATTCCCCTTAGAATTCCTAAAACAATAATATTATCACTTGCTAATATCTCTGCACCACCATTGACATCTCCAATTATAACAAGACTTCCTTCAAATTCCAGTTTTTGCCCTGATCTAAGTGATCCTCTATGAAATTTAGTTTCTGAAATTGCTATTTCTTTATTAAAAGTCTTTTTTATTCCAGAAAGACCTAATGTTGTAGGGCTTTCAAATTCTATGTCTACATCAATATTTTCTTTTATAATATTTTGTATTTCTTCCATTTCTTTGTTTTTTAACACTTTTCCATTTATTAATATTGGTGTTTTATCATCTTTATACATTTTCTTTAATTCTTTTATTTTCTCTTGTAATTCTAAAACAATATCTTTTTGTAGTGCATTTTGCTCTATTTTTATTATTACTTTGTTACTTGTAGTATAAATATTAATACAACTTTTCATTTTACCCTCTTAAAATACATTAAATTTAGATTTTCTAAGGTAATAATCTATAAACCTATCTAATAATCTCTGTGCTTGGTATAGCTGTTGTATCTTCTGTTACTTTTTTTGCATTCATCCCAAAGTATTCTTGCATAATTGTTTTAGCTACTTCTGCTGTATTTCCTCCAGATCCTGCATCTTCTATTAAAACTACTACTGCTATTTCTGGATCATCATAAGGTGCAAATCCAGCAAACCATCCATTGACTTTTCCATCAATTTGGGTTTCTGCCGATCCTGTTTTTCCTGCTATATCCATTCCAAAATCTGAAAAAATATAATATGCAGTTCCACCAGGCTCACTTGTAACTCCTTTCATTCCTTCAAGTATAGCATCTAAATTTTCTTGTTTTATATTTAAATCTTCTAATTCTGTATCTGGATTTCCCAACATTCCATTTACATATTCCTCTATTTCGCTTTCTGATATTTCATTACCATCAGGATCTATTATTGATTTAACTATACTTACATCTACTGCTTTACCTCCATTTGCAAGCATACTTATATATCTTGCTATTTCAATTGGGGTAAAATTATTATCACTTTGGCCTATTGCAGCCGATAAAGTATTTCCTGGTTGCCATACCTCCCCCATTTCTTCAGCAACTTTTGTACTTGCTATTAATCCAGTAGATTCACTTGGTAATTCAATTCCTGTTTTTTTATTTAATCCATAATATTCTGCATATTTGGCGAAAGTATCTACTCCCATTCTATAACCTATTTCATAAAAGAAATAATTGCAAGAATGTTTTATTGCTTCTGTAAGATTTTGATAACCATGTCCTGTTCTATAAGTTGACCAATACCAACATACTGGTTGATGTGCATATGGATACACTCCAGAATCATATATTTCAGTTTTAGTATCTATTGTTCCTGTTTCTAAAGCTGCAGTTGCTACAACCATTTTATAAATTGATCCAGGAGCATAGGTTCCACTAATTGCTCTATTAAAAGTGCTACCATTCTTTTCGTATTCTTCTAATTTTTTTTGACTTATACCTTCAATATATAGTTCTGGCTCATATACAGGATTACTTGCAAGTGCTAAAACTTCACCTGTTTTTACATTCATTACAATTGCTGCTCCCGCATCTGCATCATGTTTATCTCCATAATATCCTGATTGAATTTTTTTCATTCCTTCTTCTAAAGCACTCTCTACTGCTTTTTGCAAATTAGCATCTATAGTTAGTACTACATCGCATCCTTCAACTGCTTCTTTAGATATATATTCTCCTGTCACTTCTCCATCTACAGACATATCAATTTGTCTAATTCCATCTTGTCCCTTTAGGTACTTTTCAAACATATATTGAATGCCATCCCTGCCGATTACATCGTTTATATCATATTCATCACTTTTTTCTGCATATTCTTCTGCACTTATTAAGCCCAAATACCCTAAAATATGTGATGCTAATGTTCCATATGGGTATGTAACTATTGGTTCCGTTACTATTGCTGTTCCTGGTAATAAATGTCCTTGTTCTTCTATTTGTATTGAACTTTCTCTACTTATATCTTTTGCTACAATAATTGGTCTAATATTACTGTATCCGTTCCTGTCAATTTCATATCTTACTACCATTATTTTTCTTATATCTTCTATGTTTTCTGATTGTATTTTATATTTTTCTTTTAAGGCATTAAAGCATTCTTCCGCATTTGCATTTTCATCTAAATCATATTCTTGCTTCCATTCTTTTTGTTCTTCTTCGCTTTCCATAGTGAATTTATATGGATTTATATCTATAGGCAAATTATCAATAACTTCATCTTTGTTTTCCTCTAATATTTCTGCCATCTTTAATATCATATTATTTAATTCTTTATCATCAATTTTTGTTTTATATAATTCTAAACTAAAACCAGTTTTAGTAGTCACAAGCTTTACTCCAGATGAATCTGTAATATCTCCTCTTGCAGCCTTCAAAACTGCTTCTCTAGTTAATCTTGTATTAGAAGTTTCTCTATACTCACTTCCATGAACTATTTGTAAATTAAAAAGTTGTAATAATAAAACAATTCCAACAATATAAATTACTACATTTAATATATTATATCTTAGTCTAATGTTTTTATCTGAGATTTTATTCAATTTTTCACCTCGCTTTTAAAAGTATCTAGTAAGTATATTTTTATTTTTAAATGCATTTTCCAAATAATATCCTGCTTTTTGTAATAGAGGATATAAAATAATTACAAGTATTGTATTATATATAGTTTCTATTAATAGTATTTTTATAAATGCCCACACTTCTATCATCGCTTCATTTGCAAAAATTGAAAAAATATAAATTGAAGTTTCATAAATTATGGTACATGCTATTACCATTAGCATAATTGTAATTCTACTTTCTTTTGAAAAGTTTCTATCTAAGCACTCTCCTAAATAGCCTATAATTCCTAAAACAATTCCAGAGATGCCCACATTTTTTCCTATTACAATATCTAAAAATATACCAAATAAAAATCCAAAAATAAGTCCCATTTTTTTTGTTGCAAACAAGCCTATAAATAATATAAAAATAACAAATAAATTTGGTTTTATTCCTGCTATAGTAAACCAGCTAAAAAAGTTAGATTGTAAAAAATACAGTAAAAAAAATACTATAATTATACCAACAATTGATATTAATTTTTTCAATAATTTCACCTCTATTTATTTGTTATAACAAGTACAGTTTCAAGTTTATCAAAGTCTACTGATGTTTCAACTACTGCGTATCTATCTGTAATATTTTTTGTTTCTACAACTTGTGTTATTTTTCCTACCTGAATTCCCTTAGGGTATATTCCTCCTAATCCAGATGTTTCTATAATATCTCCTTGTGATAGATTAGCATCTGTAGGTATAAAAGTAGCTTTTAAAGTATTATCTGATTCGATTGTACCATTAACAACTATAGGATCTCTTGATGTTCCTAACAATCCACTTACAGAGGTGGAAGGGTCTATTATGGTTTGAACTTTTGCAGTAGTAGGAGTTGTTGATATAACAAATCCTACTAACCCTTTATCAGCTATTACTGTCATATTTTCTTCTATTCCATCATCAGATCCAGCATTTATTATTATATTTTTTGAATAGTTACTTATATCTTTATTAATAATGTAAGCAGGAATTGTTTCAAATTCCTTATATTTATCTTTTAAATTTACATACTCTTTTAATGTCTCATTTTCAGCTTTTAATATTTCAAATTCTCTTAGTTCTTGTTCTAATTCACTATTCTTTTTCTTTAATTCTTCGTTTTCTTGTCTTAGACTATTTACATCTGCAAAAAAACTATCATTACCAGATATTTTATTTTTTAAATATACTAACCCATTTTGAACTGGCATTACTAAAGAATTAAAAATATTCTCTATATATGATATATTTTTATTATCCATATTTGATATAAAAACTACTATAATTAGAATTATTATTGTAATTATAATTCCAATTAATCCTGTCTTCTTGTTTTTATACATAAATTTCTCCTATTTCTTAACTTCTTCTTCTTGAATTTATTAAAATTGTTCTTAATTTTTCTAAATCTTCTAGTGTTTTTAAAGTGCCTTTAGCAACACAATCTAATGGATCCTCTGCTATATATACTGGCATTTCAGTTCTTAATGATAAAAGCTTATCTAAGTTTTTTATTAAAGCTCCTCCTCCTGCCAATATAATACCTTTTTCCATTATATCTGATGCTAATTCTGGTGGAGTTTTCTCCAATGTTAGTTTTACAACATCTACTATTTTTTCAATTGATTCTTTTATTGCTTCTTCAACTTGTGTTGAAGTAATTACTACAGTTTCAGGAAGACCAGTTGATAAGTTTCTACCTCTTACTTCCATACTTGCTTCTGCCATTAATGGCATTGCACAACCAATTTGCATTTTTATTTGTTCTGCAGTAGTATCTCCTATAGCCAAATTCATTTCTCTTTTTATATAATTAACTATATCTTCATCTAATTCATCTCCTGCAATTCTTAAAGAATTACTAACAACAATTCCTCCTAAAGAAATAACAGCTACTTCCGTTGTTCCACCACCTATATCTACTACAATACTTCCACTTGGCTCTGCTATATCTAAATTTGCCCCAATAGCTGCAGCCATTGGTTCTTCTATTAAATATACTTCTCCTGCTCCAGCTTGTAAAACAGATTCTTCTACTGCTCTTTCTTCTACTTCTGTAATTCCAGAAGGAACGCCAACAACAACTCTTGGTTTTCTTATATTATATCTACTACATGCTTTACCAATTATATTTTTTAACATAAGTTGTGTTGCTGTAAAATCAGCAATAACTCCATCTTTAAGAGGTCTTATTGCTTTTATTTGATCCGGAGTTCTACCTAACATTTCTTTTGCTTCATGTCCAGTAGCTAAAATTTCTCTTGTTCTCCTATCTATTGCAACAACAGATGGCTCATTTAATATAATTCCCTTTCCTTTTAATGTTACTAAAAGATTAGCTGTTCCTAAGTCAACACCTAAATCTCTTGAATTCAACCCAAAAAATTTAAACATTTTAATCTTGTCCTTTCTTTAATTTATATGAAAAAATACTATTAAAATTATCATCCCCTATTACAATATGGTCTAACAATTCTAATCCTAATATTTCAGCTGACATTTTCATTCTATCAGTAACTTTTAAGTCATTTATGCTTGGAGTAGAATCACCATTTGGATGATTATGTACTAAAATTATCTTTGGTGCACCTATTTTTATTGCTTCTAACAAAACATCTTTTGGACTCACAATTGCACTGCTTGTCCCACCTAATGATATATTTAAAATTTTGAGAATAACATTTTTTGAATTTAAAATTATAACCTTCACTATTTCTCTTTTTTCTAGTTTCATCTCATTCATTAGTAAATTAGCAACATCTTCTGGACATCTTATTACAACATCTTGCTTACTTATTGGTTTAGATATTCTTTTTGTAAGTTCGCAAACTGCTTTAAGTTGTATTGCTTTTACTCTGCCTATTCCCTTTATAGACATAAAATCCTTAATTGTTAATTCTTGCAAAAATCTCAGGTTGTTTTCTTTGCAATCTTTTTCTTTTTGTAGTGAAAGTATTTTTTGAGCTAAAGCTACAGAACTTTCTTCCTTTGTTCCACTCTTAATTATAATCGCTAGTAATTCTGCATTAGATAATGAATTTTCACCATACATTTCTAATTTTTCATAAGGTCTTTCTGAGATTGGGAGCTTTTTAATTTTCATATTTATCATCCTTTCAAAAGCCCCCTCCAAATAATATTTGAATTAAATTTTTTCTATCTCTTTACATTTTATACATAAATACAATATTTAATCATATTATTTATATTTTTTTATAAATAAATATTGCAAGAACAATACCAATTATGCTAGCTATATTAATTTTGAACATTACTCCAAAAGTAAATTCTATAACACTTAAATCTATATGTATAGGCTCAGATATTCCAAACTGTTCCCCATAAGCGAGCCATGATAAAAAATCTACATTTGCTGCTACATCACCTAGCAATCCTCCCACTACTATTCCGCTTAATATAAATAATATAAGTATCCATATACTTTTGTCTTTAACTGCCACGTATATTTCCTCCTTTGTTAAAAGATATTTTTATCCTTCAATATTATATATTCAAATTGCACATTTTTCAAGATATTAATTAAATTTAGCGTTTAATTTTATTTTTTTATACATTAATATCAATAATACTTTACAAGAGTAAATAATTAGTATATAATCATTTCCATAAATTTACTGTTTAAAATTCTTTTTTAAAGTAGTATAATATAATTATAGTTGAATTTTGGAGGCATTTAATGAAATTCGAAAAAATTAATAAGGATAAAATTAAAATTACTCTGAATCTAAAAGATTTAGAAGAAAAAAATATTGACTTTCATTTGTTTATGTCTAATCCAATAGAGTCACAACACATTCTACTAGATATGCTAGATGAGGCTAAAGAAAAAATTGGATTTGACACAAATAATTATAATATAAAAGTAGAAGCTCTAGTTATGGCAGAATCAGATTTCATTTTTACTATAACCCGTATTTTACCCGATCAAGCTCCTATTAGAAAAAAAGCTAAAGTAAAAAGAAAAAAAATATCTACAAATAAACTTACAACCATTTTCCGTTTTAATACATTTGAAGATTATTGTTTATTTTTAGATTCCATAACACCAAAAGAAGTTAATGATAATAAACGTTTTTTAAAAACTGCTCTTTTATATACATATAAAAATAACTATTATTTATGCTTAACTAAAAAAGAAGATGTTAATTCCAGTTTATTAGATAAACTATTTTTTTCATTGATAGAATTTTCTAAATACGTAAATAACCCTGAAATGTTTTATAGCAAGCTAAAAGAATGTGGTAAAATTGTTATAAAAAACAATGCTATAGAAATTGGATATACATATTTTACAAAAAAATAACAAGATTTCTCGAGGCTACTGAAAAAGTAGCCTCGATTTCTCTTGTTATTTTTTTAATATACATAATTTTGTGGATTATATAGTACTCCGTTTTTACTAACTTCTAAATGTAAATGAGGTCCTGTTGAATTTCCTGTTGAACCCATTTTTGCAATAACTTGTCCTTGTGATACTGTATCTCCTACTGATACCAATAATTGACTACAGTGCGCATATAAAGTTTCTACTCCATTACCATGTGAAATTCTTATATAATATCCATAAGAACTATTATATGTAGATGTAACAACTGTTCCAGCCGCTACTGCTTTTATAGGTGTTCCTGTTGATCCTGCAATATCTATACCTCTATGTCCACTACTTCTTATACTTTCTCTGCTTCCGAATCTTGATGTTATTATTCCTGTAGTTGGAGTTACAAATGAAATTCCTAAATCAGTATATCCAGATGAAACTGTATCACCATAACTTGTTGAAGCATAAGTAATTACTTGTGGCTTTTCTTCATATAATCCTGCCACACATTTTTCTACACTTGTAAATTTTTTTGTTTTTGTATCGTATTTTTCAACTATAGCCAAATCAGATTGATTATTGCTATCTTTTTCTTTTAATTCTTGTATAACTTTTTCGGCATCTTTAAAATTTTCTAAATAATATTTTTCTTTTTTGTCATCAGTTATTGCATAATATTTATAGTATTTTGTACCATTTTCTGTTACTTTTGCATATATTTCATCTTCATTTGTAACAATTCCTTTTTTTAATAAACATAGTTCGTATTCTGGTACTGAATCTATTTGTGCAAATGCAACTCCATCTGAATCTCCACTTTCCATATAAGTATTTATTTTGGCTTGTAATCCACTTTTGTCTGATGTATAACCTATTAGTTCATCATTTAAATAAACTGCATAAGTTGGTTTATAAAATAAAACAATTGCTGATATTATTAAAAGAATAGATACTACAACTATTACTATAAATTTGACCGATAATCTCATTACCATTGCTAATCTTTTAAAAATATTAATAATAAACACTCCCATCATTTTTTTATTTAGCAACTATATTTTATATTAAATTAATTTTTTTTACAATTTCGTTTTTAAGCAATTTTCCTTCTTTTTAACTCAATTACTCATTTAATCTCTCATTTTCTCTTTATTTTCTTATGCAAGAACAATAGCGGTTTTTTTATTTTATATTTTTATGACATTTGAAGCCCGCGTAATTGTTCGCGTGCCAATTTTACTTTAGTAAAATTGTGTACATCTGTTAGCGAAGCTTTTTATATAATAGGAAATTTCTCCGAAATTTCCTATTATATAAAAAGCCTTACGGAAAATCCGTATTAGGCCTTTTATTGTTGTAATTGTGTTTTTACAGCTTGTATTTCTGTAACTGTAGCTTTTGCAGCTGGCATATAATATCCTTTTGATTCTGCTACCTTAAATAACTCATATTGAAAACTCTCATCATTATTTCTTATTTGTTGGAAAGTTTGTCTTAATTGCATATTCTCACATTCTGAAATTGCTGTTTGATATGCTGTAAGGCTTGCCTTTGTATTATTTAATATGTCATTTACCATTGTCTTTTCATCCATATTTGTTCACATTCCTTTCACTAGATTTTTTTAATTATTTAAAAAAGATAATAATTTTTGTTTAGTATTTAATGCATCTTGAGCTGATTTTGTAAATATTTGCTTTATTTGTGGATCAACAGCTTGTGAAGCATAGTTGTTTAACTTTTGATATGCTGTTTCATGGCTTCCTATTAGATGTCTTAAATTTTGTAATTCTGCTTGATTTAAATCTGGCATTTTTATCCTTCCTTTCATATTTTTATTATACAATTGTATTATTGCCATTTATTATTTTTTTATACAATCTAAAAAAATGAATATGATTAAATTTTTATCATATTCATTTTTTAAATTATATAATTTCTAATCCTGCAAATTTTGCCATTAATCTTTTATGTCCTGCTTTATCAAAGTCTATATCTAATTTGTAGTCTTCTCCTTCTTCTTCTATTCTACTTATTGTTCCTTCGCCAAACTTTTTATGATTTACTCTTTGACCTTCTTTATATATAGAAATATCAACTTCTTCATTCTTTTTCCTGTTATCTAAAGCACTTAAAAAGCTTTCTGCAGTTCTAAAATTATAACTCACTTTTTCTTTGAAAATATTAGAACTTGGTTCAACACTATATACTTCTGTTTTTGCATTTCTATTTCCATAAGTCCATTCATAATTTGAATCTTTAAATTCTTGCTTATTATCTTCTACTTTTTCAACATTTAATACATCATCTGGTATTTCTTTAATAAATCTAGAAATTGCATTATAACTTGTTGAACCAAATATTGTTCTTCTTTGGGCACAAGTTAAATATAAAAATTGTTTTGCTCTTGTTATTCCTACATAAAATAATCTTCTTTCTTCTTCTAATTCGCTTTGTTCTCCTATAGATTTATATCCAGGGAAAATTCCTTCTTCCATTCCAACTAAAAATACTACAGGGAACTCAAGTCCTTTTGCACTATGTAATGTCATTAAAGTTACAGAATCTTCTGTGTCTTCTAAGTTATCTACATCACTTGATAAAGAAATACTTTCTAAAAATTCTGCTAAACTTGTATCTACCATTTCTTCTTCAAATTCAATTGCAACTGTTAAAAACTCTTCTAAGTTTTGTATTCTAGATTCTGCTTCTACAGTATTTTCGTCTTCCAATGCCTTTGTATATCCAGTCTTTTTTAATGTAAGTTTTATTAATTCTGAAATTTCTATTTTATCTTTCTCTTGTCTTAATTCTTCTATTACTCTTACAAATTCATCACTATTCTTTTTAATTCTTCCTAATTCATATTCTTCTGCATTTTTTATTATATTAAACATAGAAATTCCCGTTTGTTCAGATATTGCCTGTATATTTTCTATACTTGTTTTTCCAATTCCTCTTTTAGGTTCATTTATAATTCTTTTTAAAGATAGATTATCTGATGTATTTTGAATTAATCTTAAATATGCAATTATGTCTTTAATTTCTTTTCTTTCATAGAACTTTAAACCACCTATTATTTTATATGCTATATCTTCTCTTCTTAGAATATCTTCTATTGCTCTTGATTGTGCATTCATTCTATATAAAATAACAAAATCTGAAAGTTTTAAATATTCTTCTGTTTTTAAGTATTTTATTTGATCTACAATATAGTTTGCTTCATCATATTCATCTTCTGCTTGATATAAACAAGGTAATGAGCCCTCTTCATTCTCTGTCCATAATTTTTTCTCATATTTATTTTCATTATGCTTAATAACAGCATTTGCTGCTTTTAAAATATTTCCTGTGCATCTATAATTTTGCTCCAATTTAATTATTTTTGTTCCTGGAAAATCTTTTTCAAAATTTAAAATGTTTTTTATATCTGCACCTCTAAATTTATATATAGATTGATCATTATCTCCAACAACAGTTATATTTCCATATCTAGATGCTAGTATAGAAATTAATGTAAATTGTGCTTTATTTGTATCTTGATATTCGTCTACTAATACATATTTAAATTTTTCTGTGTAATATTCTAAAACATCTGGATTTTCTGTTAAAATTTTAATGGTATGATTTATTATATCATCAAAATCTACTGCATTATTCTCTTTAAGTCTTTTTTGATATAATTCATAAACTTCTCCAATTTTTTCTCTTCTAAAATCTCCTGCATACTTAACTTTATATGCTTTTGGTTCTAACATTTCGTTTTTTCCATTACTAATTTCTGCTAAAACGCTTCTATCCGTAAACATTTTATCATCTATATTAAGAGTTTTAAGACACTCTTTTATTAAAGTTTTTTGATCTGATGTGTCGAAAATTAAAAATGAATTATCAAATCCGATTCTATCTATATATCTTCTTAAAATTTTTACACAAATAGAATGGAATGTTCCCATCCACATTTCTTGTGCAGCATCTCCGATTAATTTTCCTACTCTTTCTTTCATTTCATTTGCTGCTTTATTGGTAAAAGTTATAGCCAAAATATTCCAAGGTTTTACCTTCTTTTCTGAAATTAAATAAGCTATCTTATGAGTTAATACTTTAGTCTTGCCACTACCAGCGCCTGCTATAACTAAGCATGGTCCTTCTGTATTCAAAACTGCTTCTTCTTGTTTATTATTCAATCCATTTAGTAAATTTTCCATTATATATTATTCCATCCTTCCCGGTATTTCTATACTTTTTTTATTAATTCTTGTAAACAATTATAAATTTCTTTAGCTGATGCTTTGTAAGTTTCTAAATTGTATCCCCATGGATCTTTAATATCCATATCTTGTCCTTCTCTATCTAGCTTAACATATTCTTTCATTGTAAATACTTTTCCTTCTAAACTTGGATACAATTGTAAAACTGCTCTTTTATGTGATAAAGTTGCACACAAAATAAGATCCATATCTTTAATATCGGAATCCTCTATATATGTTGCTCTATGATTACTTAAATCTATTCCATATTCCTTCATTGCTTCAATTGCATTATATGTAGGTTCATCTCCAGTATACGCACTAATTCCAGATGAATAAACTTCTATATTTTTATTATTTTCTTCGACCATTTTTTGAAATAAGGCTTTCGCCATAGCACTTCTACATATATTACCTGTACAAATAAACATTATTTTCATTTTTTTCATCTCCTATCTCCCAATTTATCTATAATAATAGATACAAAAATCTTTTCTTTACTTTATCCAACACAATTATTTTACCATAAGTATACTTTTTTGTACATTAAAAAATATGTTTTTTATATTTAAGAAAAATAGATATGGTACATTAGTACCATATCTATTTTGTTTAGGTATTTAGAATACATCACAATATTGCATATATTCATATCCATTTATTTTTGCTATAAACTTATGAAACTCTACAAGATTATTATATATCATAGCCTCCCTATTATAATTGCTAAGTTGATCGTACATAATACCTGTTGCTTCTTCAAAGTCGTATTTTAGTTCTTTAAATTCTCTATCCTCCTCAAATTCCACTTCAGCTTCTTTTAAGAATTCATTTAGTTTTTTGTTCATTTCTGTTGTATGACGTTCAACTCCTTGAACGTCTTTTTCTTTCAAATCACTTTTCAAGGTTTCCATTACTTCATCTAATCCCTCTACTTTTTCAATTGTATCAGAATTAGAAGTAACATAGCTTATTATTTCTTCTATTTTTCTAATCCGCGCTTCCGAAATTACCTTTACTAATGTAAATTTTTCGAATACTACTGCGCTCTGAGTGTTGATTTCCTTACTTACTCTAAAGTAAGTATAGCTATGCAAGAGAACCTGAATAACTAAAATAATTAGAATCGCAGCTGTAATTTGCTTTTTCATAATATTGCCTCCATTTTTCTTTAGTTAATTGTTGGTTTGTATTCTATTATACCTTTTTAATAAGTTTCTCTTTCATTATTATAACATGTTTGACATAATATTACAAATGTTAAAAAAATTACCATTATTTAAATGGTAATTTTTTGTATTTTATGATTCATTTGCAATGTATTTACCTATACCATTAATAATGGTAGCTAAAAAGGGAAATGAATTTGAGTCTCGCGGCATATAAATTATAATTTGATTATTATCAATTTCTAATTTATATCTTTTAGAGTTCTTAGAAACGGTTATATCATTTGCAATTCTTATCGCTTCTTTCTTTGACTTTTCATTATCATTTAAAGTAATACTTACTCTATACAGGTCTTTTTCTACAGACATAAAATAAGCTCCTTTAAATAACCGACCTCTTTCATAATAACATTTTATCTTTTTACATATAGTTTTTTCTAGTCTTGAAATTTGAGGCTGTGACAAATTTAATTGTTTTGCAATTTCTTTTTGTCTATATCCTGAAATTTTATATAACATAATCAGAATTTCCCTTTTTTCCAATAAATTTAAAATTAAATTTATTAAAATTTCAAAGATATGTTCATCTTGATCTTCATAAATAGAATTACTACTAGAAGATAACAAGTCTTTTAAGTACAGTTCCTTTCCATTATCATTGACCTTAACTATATCTTCTAAAAACACTTCTTTCTTTTCAAAAGATTTATCCCTAAAACTTAAAAATAATTCATTTCTTATACACTTAGCAGCATAAGATGCAAATTTTTTGTTTCTTGTCTTATCAAAATTTGCTGCCGCTTTAATTAGGCCAATTATTCCTATTGAAATCATATCATCATAATTGCTTGGAGCAACTACGAATTTATTTACCCAATAGTATACAAGTCCAATGTTCTGCAGAACTAATTCTTGCTCTTCCAATGAAGTTAACCGTTTTTTCATATAATGCCCCTTCCCTCAATATTAATGTATACATTTTGAATTCTTGCAAAATAAAGTTTAAAATACTTATAAGGTTTTTATTCAAAACAAATTTTACCATATATTTCCATTCAATGCAATATCTATATACTCATTGCTATCAAACCTATTAATATTCCAATTATATTACCCAAAGCAGATATTCTACCATTATATAATTTATTTGCCTCTGGTATAAGCTCTCCTGAAACAATATATATCATAGCTCCTGCTGCAAGTGACAAGCAAAGTGCAATTACTTCTTGTGATATTGTTCCTACTAATGCTCCAAAAAAAGCACCTATTCCAGTCGTAATTCCAGATAATACTACTAAAAAAATTATTTTGCTACTTTTCATACCTCCATTTTTCATTGGTACTGCCATAGATATTCCTTCTGGTAGATTCTAAAGTAGACAGTTAGCTTTAATTTTTTCCTTCAATATTGTTTTTACATTCTTCTATTATTCTATCAAAATCAGAAATATAATTTTTATCTTGCTCTTCTCTAAACTTCTCATACTCATTTTCTGCAAATTCTTTTGCCATCTCTGCTGAAATACTTCCTTTACCTTTTAATATATCATACCTATTAGTTTTTAGCATAGTGTTTAATTCTTCAACCCAATCTTGCATTTTCATTGGTATTTGTCTTTTTGCCCTATTTTCTGCAATGTCTAAATACATATTTACTATGTCTTGTAAAAACTCTAATTCTTTTGATGTTAAATAGTTTTTTGCAATAGAGACATCACTTTTTAAAATTTTTCCATCAGGAGATTGTTTCCAAGAAGTCAAGCCCATATGTTCTTTTTTACTGCTTGCTCTATGGTATATAATCTCAGCCGCAGTCTCGTTTGTAATAGCATAATGAAATTTATTTTGAATAGTTGAATAAAAATCCTTTGCGATTTCAGAATTTTTATTATAATCAATACTGCATTCAGCAAAAATATCTGTTACTTTTTGATAAAATCTTCTTTCACTTGTTCTAATCTCCTTTATAATTTCTAATAATTCATCAAAATAATCTTTTCCATATTTTGCGGGATTTTTTAATTTTTCTTTATTTATGCTGTATCCTTTTATAATATATGATTTTAATATTTCTGTAGCCCATTGCCTAAACTTTGTTGCTTTTTTTGAGTTTGCTCTATATCCCACAGCAATAATCATATCTAAATTATAATAATCTATATTTCTAGTAACTCTCCTTCCTCCTTCATTTTGAACTGTTGCAAATTTTGCAACAGTTGAATTTCTTTCAAGTTCTCCTTCCAGATATATATTGTTTATATGCCTAGAAATATCTGATTTATCTTTATCAAATAATTCTGCAATTTTATTGAGTGGTAACCAAATTGTTTCATTGTATAAAAAAGCTTCTACCTCTATTTTACTATTTTCATCTTCGTAAATAATTAAATCTCCTTTAGTTAATTCTTGCATTAGTGCCCTCCTTTTGTTGTGAACTTTTGTTTGTATTTTATAGGCTTTTTATCTATTTGTCAAGAGTTCTGTCAAAATTCTTTCAGAATCGTATAAAAATATTATCTATTCAATTTAGATTATTTATAAATGATATTCAGTTTTTTAAAATTAAAAATTAGATCTATCTGTTTATCCTGATGTATTTCTATTCTGTTAATAAGTACTCTCATAATTTCTGGAGTAGGTTTTTCAAATTTTAGAAATTCTTTTACAATTTTTTCTATTTCTTCATCATTGTTGTCTATGCATTCCTCTGCCTCTTTTTTTAAATCTATGTACTCTGTTTCTTTATCCCTTTCAGCATTTTTCAATTTCTTGAAAAGTCTTTCATACATTTCTTCACTAAGTTTGTTATTTAGTTTATCAATATACATTTTATCAATATTATTATTTATGATTTCAATTTCTTTTTCTATTTTGTTAAGCATTTTTTTGTAATCATATTTTGTCTTACTATTTTTAATATTTAACATAATTTTTTTATTGTCAATATCCATAAATATTTCCCTTATATAATCAATTATCTGTTTTTCTAATCGTTCATAACTAAAACCATGAGATGTGCATAAGTTAAGCTTTGAATTTCTGCGGTAATTATTACATATCATATCATAATGCCCATCTTTTCTCGTTCTAACTCCAATTTTGTGTTTACATTCATAACATATCAGCAATCCATCTAATAAAAAATGATTCTTTTTTTCGTTTCTAACATATTTCTGTACAATACCCATTTTTTGCACTCTATCAAAAACATTTTTATTAATAATTGGCTCGTGGGTATTTTCTACTATTTGCCATTGTTCTTTTGGATTTGCTCGAAGTTTTCTATTTTTATAGCTTATCCTACTCCTTTTATTTTGAATTGTAACACCAATATATGCTTTGTTTTGCAATATGAGTTTGACAGTTTTATTTTCCCAAAAAGTTGCTCTATTATACCTAATTTGGTTAGGTGTTGGAATATTATTGTTATTTAGATAATCTCTTATTACACCTACGTTATTCCCAGCCAACGCCATATTAAAAATAGTTCTGACAATTTTTGCTTCTTCACCACAAATAATTAAATGATTCTTATCTTTTGGATCTTTCATATATCCCAAAGGTGTTTTACCTCCTACCCATTTTCCTTGTTTTTGCATAGTGTGTAATGCTGTTTTTATTTTTTTAGATAAATCTTTTGAATACATATCATTTAATATTGATTTAAAAGGTGCAATATCATTATTTCCATTGTTTGTAGCAAAAGTATCTATGTTATCCGTTACAGAAACATATCTAACATTATTTTCTGGAAACCACTTTTCTATATATTCTCCTGTTTCTATGTAATCACGACCTAGACGAGATAAATCCTTTGTTACAACCATATTTACCTTGCC
>CALXPY010000014.1 GCA_944390395.1 uncultured Clostridia bacterium
ATAAAAAGAGAAGGAATAGAAAAAACAGACTTAATAAAGTGGTTAAAATTCATAGATAATCCAAAAAGCAAGGAGGTTGAAGGATATATGAAAGAAAATGTAGCAATAAAAGAAGCAAATGAGAAATTAGATAAAATGCTAGAAGATGAACATTTAAGAAAAATAGCAGAATGGAGAGAAATGGCAATAATAGAAGAAAATTCAATGAAGAAATCAGCATATAGGAAAGGTAGAGAAGAAGGAGAAATACGTGGAGAAGCACGTGGTAAAAAATTAGAAAAAAGAGAAACAGCCAAAAAATTGAAAGAATTAAATGTGGATATAAATATAATAATACAATCTACCGGTTTAACAAAAGAAGAAATAGAAAAGTTGTAACTAATATAAAAGAAAATAATTCAATAACAAAAGGACTACGTTTTCACGTAGTCTCTTTTTATATCATTTTACAGTTTCTTTTTCTGTACTTTCTACTTTATTTTCTTTTTCTAATGCTTTTAATTCTTTTTGTTTTTTCTTTAAATTATCTTTTGCTACTGTCATTAATAATTTTATTCTGTTTGTTTGGTTTGCTTCGCTTGCTCCTGGATCGTAATCTATTGGTGAAATGTTTGCTTCAGGGAATTTATTTCTTATTGTTTTTATTACGCCTTTTCCTACTACATGGTTTGGCAAACATGCAAATGGTTGTACACATACTATATTTGGAATTCCATGTTCTATATATTCAACCATTTCTGCTGTTAGGAACCAACCTTCTCCTGTTTGGTTTCCTATTGATAAAATATCTTTTACTTTATCTTCTAGTTCCCATATATTGCATGGTAGTAAGTATCCTTTTTTAGAATTTTTAAGTGCTATATTTACGTCTTTTTCTAATATATCAATTAATTTAATTGCTGTTTTAAATATTTTCGCTTTCATTTTATCTGTTTTTATTAATTGATTAAATGTAATTTTATGAGTAGCTATAAATTTAATAAATCCCATAAAATCAGGTAAAATTACTTCTGCACCTTCTTCTTCTAATTTATTTGCTACAAAGTTATTTCCGAAAGGATGATATTTTATTAAAACTTCTCCAACAATTCCTACTTTTGGTTTTTCTATAGAAGTATCTAATTCTATTTTTTCAAAATCATCTACCATATCATAAATACTTTGTTTAAATTCTTTTAGAGTAGATTTTGTTAATAGTTTTTTACATTTTTCCATCCATTCATCAAATAATTTTTGAGTTTCTCCTTTATTAACCTCGTAAGCTCTATTTTTTGTAAGTAATTTTTGTAATAAATCCGCATACACAACAGTTTTTAACAATCTTTCTACTAAAGGTAAAGTGATTTTAAATCCTGGCATTTTTTCCATTCCAACAACATTGAATGAAATAACAGGGATATTTGGAAATCCTGCATCTTTTAATGCCTTACGTATAAATCCAATGTAGTTTGTTGCTCTACATCCTCCACCTGTTTGAGACATTATTAGGGCTGTTCTATCTAAGTCATATTTACCAGACTCTAAAGCTTCTATCATTTGTCCAGTAACTAATATAGATGGATAACAAGCATCATTATTAACATATTTTAATCCTGTTTCTACAGTGTGTTCTGTACATTCTCGTAATAGTTCTACTTTATATCCAGATGATTTAACAGCTGTTTCTAACAATTCAAAGTGTATTGGAGCCATTTGTGGTATTAAAATAGTATAATCTTTTTTCATGTCCTTAGTGAAGATTTTTTTATGTACTTCATAGTCTCCAGTACCTTTTTCTATATCTTTATTTTTTAATCTTTTATTCATACTTGCAAGTAATGAACGTATACGTATTCTTACTGCACCTAAGTTATTAATTTCATCTATTTTTATAAGTGTATACATTTTATTATAGCTTGTTAGAATTTCTTCAACTTGATCAGTTGTAACAGCATCTACACCACATCCGAAAGAGTTTAATTGTATTAATTCTAGATTATCATGTTTACCCACAAAATCTGCAGCTGCATATAATCTTGCATGGAATACCCATTGGTCTACTACTCTTATAGGACGTTTTACTTCTGTTTGGTTGGAAATACTGTCTTCTGTTAATACACATAAACCTAAGCTTGTAATTAATGTATCTATACCATGATTTACTTCTGGATCTACATGATAAGGTCTGCCTGCTAAAACAATTCCTCTTAGATTATTTTTATTTATGTAGTCAAGTGTTTCTTGCCCTTTATTTTGAATATCTTTTTTACATGCTATGTATTCTTCTTCTGCCTTTTTTGCAGCTTCTGTTAATTCTTTTTTTGTAAAATTATATTCTGCAAATTCTGGCAATTCTAATATAGTTTTTACTAAGTTTTTAGTGTCAAATGGTAAAAATGGATTTAAAAACTTAATATTTTTTTCTTTTATTTCTTCTATATTATTTTTTAATACTTCTGAGTAAGAAATTACTATTGGGCAATTATAGTGATTATCTGCTTTTTCGTATTCTTTTCTAGAATATGGCATACAAGGGTAAAATATAGTTTTAATACCTTGATTAATTAATCCTATAACATGACCATGTGAAAGTTTTGCAGGGAAACATACTGATTCAGAAGGCATTGATTCCATTCCCTTTTCATAAGTTTTTCTGTTACTTTTTTCAGAAAGTATTACTCTAAAACCTAATGATGTTAAAAATGTAAACCAGAAAGGATAGTCTTCGTACATGTTTAAAACTCTAGGGATACCAATTGTTCCCCTTGGAGCATCCTTTTCTTCTAATGGTTTATAGTTAAATATTCTTTCATATTTATATTTTACTAAGTTTGGTAAATCTGTTGTTTTATTATCAATACCCGCACCTTTTTCACATCTATTTCCAGAAATATATTTGCTACCATTACTAAATTTATTTATAGTTAGTAAACAATGGTTTTCACACCCATTACAACGTACGTGTGTAATATCAATTTTTAATTTATCTAAATCTTCTGGTTTAGACAATGTAGAAACATATTCCATGTCCATATTTGCTTCATATTGCTCTTTCGCAAGTAATGCGACACCATAAGCTCCCATAAGTCCAGCAATATCAGGTCTTACTACATTTCTACCTACTATTAATTCAAAAGCTCTCAAAACAGCGTCATTGTAGAATGTACCACCTTGTACCACTATATGAGCACCCAATGTTTTTACATCTCTTACTTTCATAACTTTTTGAATAGCATTTTTTATTACAGAATAAGAAAGACCAGCAGAAATATCTCCTACACTATATCCTTCTTTTTGTGCTTGTTTTATTTTTGAGTTCATAAATACTGTACATCTAGAACCTAAGTCTACAGGTCTTCTTGACTCTAAAGCTGCTTTTACAAATTCTTCTATAGATATATTTAAGCTTTTAGCAAATGTTTCTATAAAAGATCCACAACCTGAAGAACAAGCTTCATTAAGCATTATATTATCAATAACACCTTTTTTCATTTTTATGTATTTCATATCTTGACCGCCAATATCTACTATGCTAGTAACATTTGGCATAAATTGTTTTGCAGCTGTATAGTGTGCTATTGTTTCTATTTCATTTAAATCTACATTTAAAGCAGTTTGTATTAACTTTTCTCCATATCCTGTTACTCCACTAAATCTAATAACAGCTTTTTCTGGAATTTCTGCATATAATTGTTTTAGCATTTTAATTACACTTTGTAAAGGATTTCCTTCATTACTTCCATAAAGTGAATATAATAATTTCCCATCTCTATCAATTAATACTAATTTTGTAGTAGTTGATCCAGCATCAATACCAACAAAACAATCTCCAGAATAAGTTTTTAAGTCTCCTTTTTCTACTTTTTCTTTATCATGTCTTTCTTTAAATTCTTGATAATCCGCATCAATAGAAAATAGTGGCTTAAGTGGATTAGTAGTATCATCGTGAGATACCTTTAAAACTTCTATTTTACTTTTTAATTTTTCTACAGTAATAGGCGTTGTATTAACTGAATCCAAAGCAGCACCTTTAGCAACTAAAAGGTGGGCTTCTTCTGGTATTATTATTTCATCATCTTTTAGTTTTAGAGTTTCTATAAATCTGTTACGTAATTCAGATAAATAATTTAATGGTCCACCTAAAAACGCAACCTTTCCTCTTATAGGTCTACCACAAGCAAGACCACTTATTGTTTGGTTTACAACTGCTTGAAAAATTGAAGCAGCTATGTCTTCTTTTGCAGCACCTTCGTTTAATAATGGTTGGACGTCAGTTTTTGCAAAAACTCCACAACGTGATGCTATTGGATAAATTAATTTATGATTTTTTGCTAATTCATTTAATCCTGTTGGATCAGTATGTAATAAAGATGCCATTTGATCTATAAATGCTCCTGTACCACCAGCACAAGTTCCATTCATTCTTTGCTCTATTGATTTATCAAAGTAGATTATTTTAGCATCCTCTCCACCTAATTCAATAACAACATCAGTTTGTGGAATATATTTTTCTACGGCTCTTTTACAAGAAACCACTTCCTGAATAAATGGTAAATCCAGAAACTTTGCAGAGCTCATTGCTCCTGATCCTGTTAGTGCTATTGTAAAAGAGTAATCAGGATATTTTTGAGCAAGGTTTTCTAATACGTTACAAACTGTATTTTTAGTATCAGAAAAATGTCTCTGGTAATCTGTATATATTGTATCTAATTGTTCGTTCATAACTACTATTTTAACGGTAGTAGAACCAACATCTAAACCAACATGTAATAATTTCATATAATAGACTCCTTTTAATTTTTAACGATAATTTTCTAACATAATTGTATAATTAAAAAGGCAAAAAGTCAATGATTTTGATAAGTTTAACTATGGTAATTTCATCAAAAATTACAAGGTTATAGCATTTGTATTAAATTATTAATATTGATAAATTTTAGAACTTTAAAAAGTGAAATTTTGCTTTAATTTAATAAAAACCGTCACTTATGTAACGGTTTTATAAATATAAGACATATTTAAATATAAAAATATATTGTAGAATACTTCCTATTAATATAAAAATGTGAAAAATTTCATGAAATCCAAAGTATTTATTCTTTAGATGTGGCCATTTTAGCCCATAAATAATAGCCCCTATTGTATAAGATATTCCACCAGCTAATAACCACCATAGAGAACTTAATGCTCCTAAACTTGAAAATATTGTTATTAATGGGTAAATTGCAATTATAACTGTCCAGCCCATTGCTAAATATATTCCAGTGGTTAACCAACGTGGAGCATTAAGCCAAAAAATAGTTAAGAATATTCCAGCAATGGCTAATCCCCAAATTACCCCAAAAATACTCCAGCCCCAACCTCCACGAAGAGGGCCTAAACATACAGGGGTATAGGTTGCTGCAATTAATACATATATCATAATATGATCTAATTTTCTAAAAATCTTAGTACCTTTTTCACCTAAATTTAGAAGATGATATAAGCTACTAAAAGTATATAATAATATTAATCCAGTTCCAAAAATAGTAAAAGAAACTACATCCCAAGCGCCTTCTCCATATTTAGCTGCATAAATTATTAAAAATACAAGACCGACTACAGAAGCTATAGCACCAGCTAAATGAGAGAAACCACTAACAGGATCTTTAACTTTTTTTGCCATACACAACCTCTTTCTTATTAAATTCCCAATTACTGTAAAATTAGTAATTAATTTATAACATTTTTTCTGTTTTGTCAAGTCTATAATACTTAAAAAAGTAGAGAGAGCTTTTAGTTAAAAAGTTTTTTAGTAAAATTAGTTCTAAATAATACTTGTCTATAATATTTATTAATAAATTAAGACAAGGAGGGAGAAGGGTGAAAAAAAGAGTTATAGCTATTATTTTAATAGTAATAATTATTGCAGGTGTATTAATATGGTATTTTTATCCTAATAACGAAGAAACAGAAAACAATATGCAGGAGTATCAACCACAAGAAGAAATTACAAATGAACAAATGAGACAGACAATTGTTACTTTATATTTTAAGAATAAAGAAACCAACCAATTAGTAACAGAGGGAAAATTAATTGATTCTAAGTTATTACTAACTGATCCATATAAAGAACTAATAGAATTATTAATTGAAGGTCCAAAAAATAAAAAATTTGAATCTACTATACCAGAAGGAACAAAAATAAATAAGGTAGAGTTAAGAGGTAATACAGTATATGTAGATTTATCAAAAGAATTTATAGAAAATCATATAGGAGGAGAAGAAGCAGAAAAATTAACAGTTTATTCGATAGTAAATACACTTACAGAATTAACAGAAGTAGAGAATGTTAAATTCTTAATAGATGGAGAAGAAAATAAAGCTTTTAAAGATAATAAAATTAAATTTGATAATTTATTTTCTAGATTGGAAAGCTAATTCTGCTTAGCAAAAAAATATAAAATTATTTAAGTATTTTATATAATTTAATACATTTAATTGTCTTTTTAAAATTACAAAGAAAATGTTCAACTTCAAAAAGAGAGCAAATTGTGTTCTCTTTTTTTTGAGCAAAATTTATTTTATTTTTAGTACAATCTTTTTTAATAGGTACATTATGCATAATTAATCTCATTCCTTCCTAAAAGGCACAAATCTGGTTGGAAAATTAACCGTATTCTTATTCCCTTCATAGCATACAAATATTGCAAAATTAACTAATTATAATATATAATATTATAAAAGTATAATAGTGGTTACAATTTCTAATAATAAATAGATTAATTTTTTCGAGTAGATGCGCACAAAATGGAAGGAATGTAAGTATATGGATATAGAAATAAAAGAAAATGAAAGAATAGATGATTTAGAATATAAAAACTTAAAAATAATTCAAAATGAAAATGGCTTTTGCTTTGGAATAGATAGTGTGCTTTTGTCTGACTTTGCAAAAGAAATAAAAGATAATACAACTGTATTAGATCTTGGGACCGGTACTGGAATATTAGGAATATTACTTTGTGGTAAAACCAAATTAAGAAAAATTACTGGAATAGAAGTACAAGCAGAAATAGCAGAAATGGCAGAAAGAAGTATAAAATTAAATAATTTACAAGATAGATTTAATATTGTAAATGAGAATATTAAAAATATTCCAGAAATATTAGAAAAAAATTCTTATGACTATATAATAACAAATCCACCATATAAAAAAATAAATACGGGAAAAACAAACGATTCAAAATTAAAATTAATTTCAAGACATGAGGTGGAGGCAAGTTTAGAAGATTTTATAAATGTTTCGTATAAAATGTTAAAAGATAAAGGAACTCTTTTTATGGTTCATAGACCGGATAGACTTGTGGATATACTATATACTTTAAGAAAAAATAAAATGGAGCCAAAGAAAATTAAATTTGTATATCCTAAAATAAATAAAGAGGCAAATTTAGTATTAATAAAAGCAGTAAAAAATGGGAAAGAATTTTTAATAATTGAAAAACCATTATATGTATATAATGAAGATGGAAGTTATACAGATGATATTTTAAAAATCTATAACAAAATAGATTAAAAGATATTTTGAATTAATTTATGAAAGAAGTAAGACTTGAAGAAAGGATTGAAATAAAAAATGAAACGGAAAATTATATTTAGTTGCTACTCCAATAGGAAATTTGGAAGATATTACTTTTAGAGCAATAAATGTTTTGAAATCTGCTGATATAATAGCAGCAGAAGATACCAGGCATACATTAAAATTACTGAATTTTTATAATATTTCTAAGCCACTTATTAGTTATTATAGACATAATGAAGATACTAAAAAAGACATATTAATAAATAAAATTTTGGAAGGGAAAAATATAGCCTTAGTTAGCGATGCAGGTACACCGGGTATTTCTGATCCAGGAGAAGAAGTAGTTAAATTGGCAATAGAAAAAGATATAGAAATAGTTCCTATTCCGGGAGCTTGTGCACTTATAAATGCAGTAATTGCATCTGGAATATCTACAAAAGCATTTACATTTTATGGATTTCTACCATTAAATAAACATTTAAGAAAAGAAAAATTAGAACAAATAAAAAAAGAAAATAAAACAGTAATTTTATATGAAGCGCCACATAAATTATTAAAGACGTTTGATGATTTATATGAAATTTTAGGAAATGTAAAATGTGTTTTAGCAAGAGAAATAACTAAAATACATGAAGAATTTATAAGGGATGACTTAGAAGAAATTATAAAAAATATAAAAGAGCCAAAAGGGGAATATGTAATTATTTTAGATTTAAATAGACAGGAGGAAAAAGTAGATTTTTCTAAAATAAGTTTAGAAGAACATTATATAATTTATGAAAAATTAGGGTTAAGTAAAAAAGAAATAATTAAGAAAATAGCAAAAGACAGAAATGTAAATAAAAACGAAATTTATCAAGCATTTATAAATTATCCCAAAGAGGAAGAATAAGATTTAAAACTTATTCTTCTTCTTTTTTCATGTTAGATAATTTTTCTAAACATTTGCTACATACTAATTTTCCATTGTATTCAGTTAATTTTTTTGAATTACCACAAAATATACAATTTGGTTCGTATTTCTTTAAAACTATTGTAGAACCTTCAACATATATTTCAATTGGATCTTTTTCAGAGATTCCAAATTTGTTTCTTAATTCAATTGGTATAACTACTCTACCAAGTTCGTCTATACGTCTTACTATTCCTATAGATTTCATTATAAAAACCTCCCCAATTTAACATTTTTCGACAAAAAAACTATAATTATAATAGCATAAAAATAAGTAAAAAGCAATAAAAACAAAAGATATTATGTCTTTTCGTAAAAAAAAAATAAAAAAAGCTCGAAAAATGTCGAAAAATATAAAAAATTTAAATCATAAAAAGGAAAAAATAGGAATATATTATTTAATAAAATAAATGTCTATGGAGATGGAAAATGCTAAATATAATCTGGCCATTATTTATAATTATTTCATTTATTTATGCAATTTTTACTGGTAAAATTGCTGATGTTAGTAATGGAATATTTGAATCAGCAGAATCAGCAGTAAGTTTAACGGTAACATTCTTTGGAACGATTTGTTTATGGAACGGAATAATGCAAATTGCTAAAAAAACATCTTTAATGAAAAAGCTTACAAAATTATTCTCTCCTTTAATTTCATTTTTATTCCCTGAATTAAGGAAAAATAGTAAAGCTTATGAAGAAATTTCATTAAATATGGTTGCAAATTTATTGGGATTAGGGAATGCATCTACGCCTTTAGGGTTAAAAGCAATGGAAACGTTACAAAAAGAAAATGATAAAAAAGATACACTTTCTAATTCTATGGCAATGTTTATTGTTTTAAATACGGCTTCTTTACAACTAATTCCTACGAATGTAATAGCAATAAGGAGCTCTTTGGGATCAACTGCTCCAAGCAATATTATTATTCCAGTGTGGATCGCTACATTAGTTGCAGCAATTGTAGCAATTGTTTCAACTAAAATTTTAATGAAAAGATTTTAAAGGGATGGTAAAATGTTAAATTATATATCTTCTGCTGCAATACCAATAATTATGGCCATAATTATTGGATATGGACTTAAAGAAAAAAATAAAGTATTTGATACCTTTTTAGAAGGAGCAAAAGAGGGAATAGGAATAGTAGTAAAATTATTTCCAACTTTGATTGGTATATTTTTAGCAGTTGGAGCCTTAAGAGATTCGGGAATATTAGATTTGGTAATAAAAATTATTTCACCTATTACAGACTTATTAAAAATACCTAGTCAAATATTACCGTTAGCAATGTTAAGACCAATTTCAGGAAGTGCTTCAATGGGAGTAGCTGTTGATATAATGAGTAAATACGGAGTAGATAGTTTTATTGGATTAATAACATCTACAATAATGGGATCTACAGAAACTACAATATATACAATAGCAATATATACAAGTGTTGTAGGAATTAAAAAAATAAGATTTGTTTTGGTAGCTGCTTTGCTTGCAGATTTAGCTGGAATGATTTCATCTGTAATAATTTGGCGATTTATGTCGTAAAGTTTTTATTGACAAAATAAGGAAAAAGTATTAAGATGTATACAACGCAAATTTAAGGAGTCAAAATGATTTTTAAATTCTTAATATTTTTTTCGTTATTTTTTTTAATCAAAAAAATTCTTATAAAAATTTTATCTAAAAGAATTCTAAAAAAAATTTCTTTATAAAAAATCAATTATGTTTTTAATTTTGTAGAGGGAAAATTCTTTATATTATTAATTCCCCATTTATTAAATTTAATAAAAATATTAGGTATAATTGGCCCCCGTCCGATTAATTTCTTGTTTCTATTTTATTTTCCCTCTACATTCAAATATATTTATCTATGATAAGTTTCATTATTTTGAATTTTAAAAGCTCTAAATAGCTGTTCTAATAAAAATACACGTATTAATTGATGAGGAAATGTCATTTTAGAAAAGCAAATTAATTTATCACAAGATTGTAATAATTTATCAGACATTCCAAGAGTACCACCTATAATAAATGTAATATTAGAGTTATAATTTAAGGCTATTTTATTTAAAGTATCTGAAAATTCTTCAGAAGAAAGTTCTATACCTTTTAAATCTAAAGCTATATTATAGCTATTGGGTTTCATACTTGATAATATTTTATCACTTTCTTTTTGAATTATTATATTTTGCAATGATGCATTTAAATTTTCAGGAACTTTTTCATCAGATAGTTCTATAATATTTAAAATGCAATATTTGGATAAACGCTTAGAATATTCAGATATTGCATCTTTTAAATATTTTTCTTTAATCTTACCTACACAGATTAAGTTTATATGTAACATATTAACCTCTACTTTTCTATGTTTATAATAGGACTTGGCATTGCTCTATTAGCTATGCTTAATCTAAAATTATTTTCATTATAATTATTTTCTATAAGCTTATTAACTACAGTTTCATAAGCAAGTTCAGGAAAGTTATTTTCTTTACTCAAATGGCCAAGCATTGCATTTTTTAAACCAGAATGTAGTAAATGTAAAATTACATTTCCAGCTGTATCGTTAGAAAGATGTCCTTTGGGACCAGCGATACGTTGTTTTAATGTGTATGGGTAATTAGAACATTTTAATACATTAGGGTCATAATTAGATTCTAAAAGAATAAAAGAACTATTTTCTAACCTTTTTATTATGTTATTATCTATATGTCCTAAATCTGTAGCAATACTAATTTTATTATTATTATAAAAAACATTAAAACCGCAAGGATTTGCTGCATCGTGTGGAATTTCAAAAGGAGAAATATTTAAATCTCCAATAGAAATATTGTTATAATTTTCAAACATTTTTATATTATCAGAATTTATTTTTTCTTTTACTTGTGGCATTGCATTCCAAGTTTCTAAATTGGCATAAACAGGAATATTATATTTTTTAGATAGTGTTGCCAATCCTTTTATATGATCAGAATGTTCATGTGTAACAAATATAGCATTAATTTCATCTACATTGACATCAATATTTTCTAATGCAGATACAATTTTTTTTGCACTTTCTCCAGCATCTATTAATATTTTGGTAGAGGAAGTCTCTATAAATAAACTATTTCCAGAACTTCCACTATATAAACTGCAAAAATTAAACATAAAAACCTCTCATTTCTATTATTCACTTACTCTTTGGATTTTAGCACCTAAGCTTCTAAATTTATCTTCTATATTTTCATAGCCTCTATCTATATGATCTAAATTATATAAATGTGTTTCACCATTTGCTATTATTCCAGCTATTATTAAAGCGGCTCCTGCTCTTAAATCAGTAGCATATACGGGTGCCCCAGTAAGATTTTTAACACCTTCAAAAACAGCACTTTTTCCTTGAGCAGTAATATGTGCTCCCATTTTATTTAGCTCAGCAGTATATTGAAATCTAGATTCCCAAATGCTTTCATTAATTATACTTGTACCATCAGCAATGGACAAAGCAACTCCTATTTGAGGTTGCATATCAGTTGGAAATCCTGGATATGGTAATGTCTTTACAATTGCTCTTCCAGGACGTTTATTTGTCCAAACATGAATAGAATCCCCTAAATCTTCTACATTTCCACCAATTTCGAAAATTTTTGCTGTTATACAATCTAAATGTTCAGGTATACAATTTTTTATTACAATATCACCTCTAGAGGCGATTGCAGCTAGCATAAATGTACCTGCTTCTATTTGATCTGGAACTACAGAATATGTATAATTACCTTTTAATTCCTTAACACCATTTATTTTTATAACATCTGTACCAGCACCTCTTATATCTGCTCCCATTGTATTTAAAAAATTAGCAACATCAACTATATGTGGCTCTTTAGCTGCATTATCAATTGTTGTTGTTCCTTCAGCTAACACGCTAGCAAGCATTACATTAATTGTAGCTCCAACAGAAACAATATCCATATAAATAGAAGTTCCTACTAATTTTTTTGCTTTAGCTGTAATTTTTCCTTGACTAACTTCAACTTTAGCTCCTAATGATTCGAAACCTTTTATATGTTGATCTATAGGTCTAGCACCTAAATTACATCCTCCAGGTAAACCAACTTCTGCACTTCCACATCTACCTAATAGTGATCCAACTAAATAATAAGAAGCTCTAAATTTGCTAGTAATATCTAATGGAGTGTTAGAAGAAGTTATATTTCTAGTATCTATTTCTACCTTATTATTGGCAATCCAATTAACTTTTGCACCTAATTTTTCTAAAATTGTGCAAGATAATTTTACATCACTTATATTAGGAATATTTTCTATAATAGAAATACCATTAACAAGTAATGTGGCAGGAAGTATGGCAACAGCAGCATTTTTTGCACCACTTATAGTTACTTCACCTTTTAGTCTTGTTGGTCCGTATATTACTAATTTATCCAATTGTATTACCTCCAAAAATATTATAATAAGAATACATTATAGAAAATGAAATTTTCCATAATGTTAAAAATGCATATTAATACATTTAATATATACCATAAATTATAATTTTTTACAAGATATAACCTAAAATTAATTATGTTTAGCAGATATAGTGGGAAGAAAAAAATACATGATTAAAATTTTTAAAATTTAATCATGTCTATTTTTTTACTTAGAACTAAATTTTGAAAGAATTCAATTAATTTAAATTTAAACGTAATTCCTTCATTCTCAGAATTGTTTTTATTTATTAAGCTATATTCCTCGTCATCCAAATTATCCTGTAAAAGCTCTTTTGAAGAATTAGGTACTACTCCAGAAGTTACATCTACAAAGCACAATGGAGGGAACATTACACACCACCAATTTTGTCCTTTTGCCTCTCCTATTTCTACTCTAAGGGCATCATACAATCCAGCAGGAAGTGAAATATCACCATAATCTTTTGTAGGAAAATCAAATTGACCTATTTTTATATTAACATCATAATTATAACCATTTTCTTTTATAACTTCTTTAGCAATTTTCTCAAAATCATCTTTATGTTCTATAGCAAGTTTAATTACATCTTCTTTCGAAGAACAATTTTCAGATATCGTATTCATATATTTTAAAAGTTCATCACGTACATTATATTTTAATTCTTGATCTTCATCACTATCACTATTAGCAATAACATGTAATCTAAATACACTGTTAGCAATATTTGTAGACACCGCATCAACATAAGAAACTGCTGAAATAAATATAAATATACTAAGCAAGAAAAGTAAAATAATAACATGTTTCAAATTGGTTTTATTAATAATTTTTATAAAATCTCTCATATAAATCCTCCATTGTTTAAATTTTGTGTTTAATAGAAGTATTACCCAAATTTTTAAAAATATACAATTTTATAAAAATTTTAAGTGTCGAATAGTGGCACACGAAAACTTTTTAATTTGCTTGACATATAAGTATAATAAATGGTAAAATTTACCATATAGAAAGTACATGGTTGGGGGTTGTTTATAAATGGATTTTGTTAACGAAAAAGTAGAAAAAATATGTAGTTTTTATGTAAGTGATTGGCATTTAGTAACAATGTTATTACCTTATATAAATAAGAAAATAGAAGAAAAATCTAAAATAACAACTATCCTAGAAAAAGACATAGAGAGCAATATTGAAACTTTGGTAGAAAAGTTAAATTTAAAAAAATCTGAAAAGATACTAGAAATAAATTGGAAAAAACAAGAAGTAAAAAAATATTCAAAATTAGCTCAAATATTATCTAAGCAAATTGATAATAATGCAACAGAAAATATAATTTTAGTAAATGGAACAAAGGAATATATAGATAAAGTAAACAAAAACTTGAACAAATACATTAGTAATTTAAAAGAAAATAAAACAAAAATAAAAATAATAAATTTTTATGAAGTTCTAGAATTTAATTATAATATAACAGAGATTTTAGATGAACACGATAAGATATTAAATACATCAGGAGAAAAAGAAATTTACGAAGTATTTGAAGGTTATGAAAGAGGAAAAAGTAATATAGCAAAATAGAAAAGAGAGAAAATTAACTTTCTCTCTTTTGTAGTAGAATGTCGCATATATCCTTTGTTGAATTCTTTTTTGCTAAAATTCTAGTGCTATTTTTCATGGATTTTAATTTTTCAGGAGATGAGAATAATTTTAATATAATCTCATCTGGATTGTCTTTTTTCTTTATCCAAACAGCAACATTTTTATTAACTAAGAAATTTGCATTTTCCTCTTCTTGACCAGGTATAGGATTTATTACAATAATAGGTAATTCCATAGCAAGACTTTCGGTTGTTGTTAATCCACCAGGTTTTGTAACTACAACATTAGAAATACTCATTAATTCAGGAACTTTATCAGTAAAAGGTAATACTCTAACTCTATTATTAGCATTTAATTTATTTACAATTTCTTCAAAAGCGAGTTTCATTTTTTCATTTTTCCCAGCAATAGCAACAATTTGATATTCTGGAACATCATTTATTAATGATTCTAATATTTTAACAGTTTTTTCTTTACCTAATCCAAATTCTCCTCCGCCGAAAAATAAAATCAATTTTTTGTTTTTATCTAAGTTAAAATTTTCATAAATTTTTTCTTTATCAAAAGATTCAAAAAATCTATTAGATAATGGAATTCCAGTAACATAAATTTTAGAAGAATCTACACCACATTTTATTAAATCATTTTTCATGTCATCATTAGAAACAAAAAAATAATTAATATTTTCATGTTCTATTGTCCATTGCTCATGTATAGCAAAATCTGTTAAAATAGTTGCTATTTCACAATCTATTTTTCCTTTCCTTTTTAAGTAGCTTGTCATCTGACTACTAAAAGGATGAGTAGAAATTATTAAATCTGGTTTAATTTCATTTATTAGTTTTTTTAATTTTATAGCCATAACTTTATTTGTATTTTTGCTAATATCAGACAAAATACCTTTTTGTGAGTCAGAATACACTTTTCCCCATAATAAAGGCATTTTTTTTGCCATTTCTCTATATGCACCAGTTGTTAACTTATCTAAAGCTTTATTTATATATTTTACACAATCAACTATTTGAGTTTCTACATCAGAATAGTTTTCATCAATATATTGTTTAATAGATTTTGCAGCAGATAAATGCCCTCCGACCATAAGCTGCATAGAAAATTAGAACTTTTCTCATCTTTATTCACATTCCCTTCTTAAAGGAACAAATTTTAGTAGAAAAAATAACTAAATTATTTTTTACATTATCCCCTTTTTAAAATTTCTTTAATTCTACCATAATTAATTTGAAAATTCAAAAAAATTAATAAAAATTTAAAGAATATTTTTACAAAATATGTACAAACTAGAATATGAGATAATAAATATAAGGAGAATCAAGGTTGAAAAATAATTAATTTAATTCTTTTCCAACCAGATTTGTGACTCGGGGAAGGAATGAGATAAATTGTGAAAAAACTTTTAAAAATTATTTCTATAATATTTTTAACAATATTATGTGTTATTGGTTTGACAATTTCATTTGATTATAAAACAAAAGCTAAGGGTTCCAATAGTAATAACGCAACTGACATTCAACTTTTAGCAAGAGCCATAAATGGAGAAGCAAGAGGAGAACCTTATGAAGGGCAAGTAGCTGTAGGAGCAGTTATTTTAAATAGAGTAGAATCGCCTAATTTTCCAAATACTATAGCAGGTGTTATTTATCAACCTGGAGCATTTACTGCAGTATCCGATGGACAAATTAATGTACCAATATCAGAAGATTCAAGCGTTGTAAAAGCTGCTAGAGCTGCTATGAATGGTTGGGATCCAACAGATGGAGCACTTTATTATTTTAATCCAAATACAGCAACAAGTGATTGGATATGGTCAAGACCATTAATAAAAACAATTGGAAAACATAGATTTTGTAAATAGAAAGGATGATTTTTTTGAATAAGATTAAAGCAAAATTATTGGATTGGAAAGATAGATTAAAAGATAGAAAAATGCTTTCAATAATAGTAGTTATGTTTGCAATAATTATAGCACTGGCAATATTTATATATAAGAAACAAAATGATTATAGATTAGCGTCAGAGAATCAATATAATATGGCATTTTATGAATTAGTTGACTATGTACAAAACGTAGAGACATTTTTAGCAAAATCATTAATATCAAGTACTCCTGAACATGGAGCAGAAACTTTAACCAATGTATGGAGAGAAGCAAATTTAGCACAGGTATATTTATCACAATTGCCAATAGAAAGTGTTGAACTAGAAAAAACACAAAAATTTTTAAATCAAGTTAGTGATTATAGTTATTCTTTATCTAGAAAAAATATATATGATGAAAAACTAACAGATGAAGATTTAAAAAATTTAGAAGAATTGCATAATTATAGTGTAGAACTAGAAAATACCTTGAATCAATTGTCGGCTGATATAAATGACGGTAGAGTTAAATGGGGAGAATTAACTGAAAAGGGAACAGTAGCATTTGCACAAGAAGTTAGTAATATTTCAAAAGATAGTTTTAGTAATTTAGAGGCAAATTTTCATGAATTTTTAGGTCTGATATATGATGGCGCATTTTCTGAACATATTACTAGTAAAGAAAAGAAAGGATTAACAGGAGAAAATATTACACAAGAAGAAGCGCAAGAAATTGCAAAGAAATTTATAGGAGAAAATATTGTACAAGATATTCAATTTAGTAGTAAATCCGAAAATACAAGTATGACTACTTATGATTTTAATGTAAAAGTAAATGGAGAAGATGAAAATAATATGAACATCTCTGTAACAGAAAAAGGTGGACATATTGTGTTTATGAATTACAACAGAGATGTGCAAGCAGAAACAATTTCTCAAGAAAGAGCAAATGAAATAGGCAAGAAATATTTAGAAGAAAAAGGATTTAAAAATATGAAAGAAACCTATTTCTTAAAAGAATCTGGAATCGTTACAATTAATTATGCTTATCAACAAGATGACATTACAGTATACCCTGACTTAATAAAAGTAAAAATAGCATTAGATAATGGAGAAATAATGGGGATTGAGACTACAGGATATCTTAATAACCATGAAGAGCGTAAAATAGGAGAAGTAAAAATTAGTAAAGAAGATGCTATTAAAAATTTAAATAAAAAATTAGAAATAAAAAGTCAAAATTTAGCAATAATTCCAACTGAATGGCAATCAGAAATATTATGTTGGGAAATAAAAGGCAAAGTAGATGAAACAGACTTCTTAGTGTATATAAATGCAGAAACGGGTAAAGAAGAAGACATATTGGTTATTGTAAATACTCCTAATGGAACATTAACACATTAAACAGTAACAAAAGCTATAGAAATTGCAAATAGAAGTGTCCAAAAGTAGTGATTTCTAGTTGCAGAATGTAAAATATTAGAATATAATAAAAAAGAATAAAATATTTTTATATTTTATTCTTTTATTCTTTTTTGTATTAGAAAGGGTTGAGATTATTATGAAAGAAATATTTGTAAAAGATATTTTAGAAATTTGTAATGCAGAATTAATTTGTGGTGACAAAGAAGCAAAATGCGGAAATTTTAATATAGATACAAGAAAAATAAATTCAGGAGATGTGTTTGTTGGAATAAAAGGCGAGCATAATGATGGAAATTTGTTATATAAGGAAGCAATTGAAAAAGGAGCAAAATGTGTAATAATTCAAGATGTTGATATTACTGATGAATATAAGGAAAAATGTAATGTATCAATTATAAAAGTAGAAAATACAATTTTAGCATTACAAAAAATTGCAAAATACAAAAGAGATTTATACAATATACCAGTTGTTGCTATTACTGGCAGTGTTGGAAAAACAAGTACAAAAGATTTAGTAGCAAGTGTACTTTCAAAAAAATATAGAGTTTTAAAAACACAAGGAAATTATAATAATGAAATAGGATTACCTTTAACTATTTTAAGTCTAAAAGACGAAGAAGCAATGGTTTTGGAAATGGGAATGAACCAATTTGGAGAAATTAGTGTACTTACTAATATTGCAAGACCAGATGTAGGAATTATAACCAATATTGGAACTGCACATATTGGAAATTTAGGCTCAAGAGAAAATATACTTAAAGCTAAACTAGAAATATTGGAAGGATTAAATAAAGAAGGAATACTTGTAATTAATAATGATAATGATTTGCTAAATGAATGGAATAATAAAAATAATAATATAAAAACTATAACTTATGGTATGGAAAATAAAAGTGACTTTTTTGCATACAATATAGAATTAAAAGAAAATGGTAGTACATATAAAGTAAAAGTAGATAATAAAGAATATGAAGTAAAAATAAAAGTCGGAGGAAAACATTTTGTATCTAATGGGTTATGTGCTATTGCAATAGGTAGAATTTTTGATATAAAAATTGAAGATGTTTTAGATGGAATATACAATTTTGAATTAACTAAAAAAAGGATGGAAATAAAAACATCTAAAAATGGAGCTACAATAATAAATGATTGCTATAACGCAAATTATGATTCAATGAAAGCAGCTATTGAATATTTAGGAAAAGTAAATAAAAAAAGAAAAATTGCTGTTTTAGGAGATATGTTAGAATTAGGAGAATATACAGAAGAATTACATAGAAAAGTTGGTAAAGAGGTATATTTAAATAATATAGATATTTTAGTGTGTGTGGGAGATTTTTCTAAATATATAGCACAAGAAGCTATAAAAAATGGAATGGAAGAGAAAAATGTATTTTTATTTAAAGAAAATAAAGAAGCTATAGAATTCTTAAAAGCACAAGAAAATAGTGAAGATGCAATTCTTATAAAAGCTTCTAATTCGTTAAACTTTTCACAAATTACAGAAGCAATTTGTTAATAGTTATCCACAACTGTGAAAAAATTGTGGATTTAGCAGTAAAATTTTGAAAAATAAATTAATATAATTATAAAAAAATTAAAATATTAGGAGAAATTAAATGGAAATAATAAAGGAAATAGATGAATATTTAAAAAACAATATGAGTCAAAAAAGATATATACATTCAGTAGGAGTAATGAATAAAGCAAAAGAATTAGCTAACAAACATAACATAGATGAGGAGAAAGCAATGGTAGTTGGTTTAGCACATGATATAGCTAAAGAGCTAAATGCAAAAGAGATAAATAATTATATACAAAAATATAATATTGAAGTAGATGAAATAGAACAAAAAAATTTAGGGCTACTACATGGAAAAATAGGGGCAAAAATATGCAGAGATAAATATAATTTTACTAAAGATATGCAAAACGCTATAGAATATCATACTTTAGGCCATGTAAATATGGATAAGTTAGCTAAAATAGTATATATAGCAGATAAAATAGAAGATAACAGAAAAGGAAAGGATTTAAAATATCTTAATGAATTAGCACAAAAAGACTTAGATAAAACAATGTTATATTTATTAGATACAACAATAGTAATAAATATAAAAAGACATAAGTTAATACATCCACAAAGTATATTAACAAGAAATAATCTGCTTTCTAAATAAAATAAAATGTAGTTTCTTTAAACTGATAAATTAAAGAAACTACATTTTGTTTAATTTCAATACAAAAGTTAGTCTTAGAGTATTTATTTTCTTAAGAAAATATGATATAATCATAATACTTTTTGGGGGGTTAAGGCATGGTATTCAAAGATTATTATAAAATATTAGAATTAGAAAATAATAAAGTAACTTTTAGTGAAATAAAACAAGCCTATAGAGAACAAGCAAAAAAGTATCATCCAGATATAAACTCAGAGAATAAATTTTCCGAAGAGCGATTTAAGGATATAAATGAAGCATACAAGGTATTATCAGATACAACTTCAAGAAAAAAATATGACAGAATGTGGAATTCTCATATTGGTAGAAAAAAAGAAAAATATGAAGAGAGCAAAAGAGATAAAGATTCGATATTTAGTGATTTTTTTAATATGTTTTTTGGCAGTGCTTTTCAAAAGGAAGAGATAAAGGAAAAAATAAATCAAAAAAAAGTTCCAATAAAAGGAGAAAATATAGATACAGAAATAAATGTATCTATAGCAGAAGCATATTATGGAGCAGAGAAAAAAATATCACTAAGAACTCAAAATGGCAAAATGAAAACTTTTACTATAAAAATACCATCAGGAATAAGGAATAATGAAAAAATACGCTTGTTAGGGCAAGGAAAAGCTGGAGAAAATGGGGGGAAAAACGGAGATTTATTTATAAAAATTAATATACAAAATGATAAGAAATATACATTAGAAGGATTTGACCTATATACAAATTTACTTTTAACTCCATGGGAAGCAGCTTTAGGCACAAGAGTTTCTGTTGATTCTATAGATGAACAAGTTTCTTTATATGTACCACAGGGAATAGAAAGTGGAGAAAAAGTGAGAATACCTGGTAAAGGATATAAAGATGGCAAAGGCGGAAGAGGAGATCTGGTAGCAGAAGTTAGAATAATGGTTCCAAAGAAGATGGGAGAAGAGGAAAAAAAGCTATTTGAAAAGTTGAATGAAATTTCTAAATTTGAACCAAGAAAGATGTATATCTAACCATAAAAAGGTTACATAAAACCAAAAACTATTGACATAATTTACTATTTAATGTATAATTTAAGTTAGTGATTATCGGTATTTCAAAAGATGAACTATGTATATAAAAATATTCATAGAAAAGGAGAGAATGCTATGGAGAATATACAAGGAAAGCATTTTAGTATTACTGATCCACAAGGAGTAAATACAGTAATATACAGAATAAATAAAACAGAAAAAGAATTTTTAAAAGATTCACCTAAATATACTGTTGAAAGATTATTATTTTCAGAAGAGCTAAGAGGAGATTTAAAAAAGAAAACTTTTTTTGTAGATGAACCAAAATCTTCAGAAGAATTATTGATATTATCTTTCGGAGAGGACAAAGTAGTTGTTAATATGGGAATTTTAGAAGATGATAGAGTAAAAATTTCTAAAAGACCTATACCTATAAAATTTGATACATTATATTCAGAAAAAGAAATGGAATATAAAGAATTCAAATATACACCAAACTTAAAAAGACCTATATCTATTATAGATCCAGAAACAACAGAAGAAGTAAAACCAATTTTATATTTTGATAAAGATACTAATGAAGTAAAAGGAAAATGTAAATTGAAACCATATAAATCATATTTTGCATTTGAAATTAGAGACAAGAAAGACGATATATAAAGAAAGGGGTTTAAAAATGAGTAGTACAAATGTACATTCAGAACCAGTATGTGCTCAAATGATACCAACAAAAAAGGAGCTTGATTTTCCACCAAAGGGAGCTAAAAAAATAGGAATAGATTTAGGTAATAGTGAGAGCGTATTGGAAATAGTAGCTACAGAAAGCGAACTTACCAAATCAGGAGAAATAATTGATAAAAATACAGGAAAAAGTGCTGGTATTGTAAAAGAGAAAAACAATTTAAAGAAAGTACAAAGCAAATACAAAGAAAAGAGCAAAGCAACAGACAGTAAGGAAGCTAGATAATTACCAAAGAAAATGTGAGGTATATTTATGAATTATAAATTTACAAAAACAATTAAAGATAATAAAGTAAGTATAGTTATAATAATGGTACTATGGGTTCTTTTAACCATAGTACTTGTTGCGCCTGTGGCTTATTCAATAGTAGAATCTACCGTAAATGGAAGCTTTGATTTAGCTATATTCATAGAAAAAATATTTCCAGCAATAACAAGCTTTAGTACTATAGGAGTAGTCTTTGGAACAGCATATATCGGAACATTTTTAAAAACATTAGCATATTTTACATTAATTTATTTAATATTTGCTGTAATTGGTTTATTTAAATCAAGACCAAAACATCAATATACAGATATAGAACATGGCTCAAGTGACTGGAGCGAGGGCGGAGAACAATATAAGGTTTTAAGTAAAAACAAGGGAATAATTTTAGCGCAAGATAATTATTTGCCTATAAATAAAAGAGGAAATATAAATGTACTAGTAGTTGGACGGATCAGGATCTGGTAAATCAGCATCTTATTCTATTCCAAATGCAACACAGTTATTAGGATCTTATGTATTTACTGATCCTAAAGGTGAGTTATATGATAAAACAGCAGGATATTTAAAAAGAAATGGATATGAAATAAAAGTATTGAACTTAGTAAATCCAGCTAATAGTGATGGATACAATCCATTGATGCATATATCTAGCGAAATAGATGTAGACGTTATAGCAAATACAATTGTAAAAGGACAAAAAACAGAAAGTGGTTCAGATCCATATTGGGATGATATGGCAGAAATGTTATTAAAGGCACTTATTTATTATTTAATAGCAACAAGACCACCAGAAGAACAAAACTTAGCAAGCTGTGCAGAATTAGTTAGAGCTGCAAATACAAATGGAGGAAGCAACTTACTTACAAACTTAATGAATCAATTACCATTAGATCATCCAGCAAGAATGAATTATAAATCTATAGAAATAGCACCAGAAAAAACTTATGGATCTATTTTGAGCTCATTGCAATCTAAATTAGGTAAATTTGATTCAAAAGAAATAGCAGAGGTAACATCTACAGATACAATAAGTTTCGAAGATATAGGAAGTAAAAAAACTGCTGTTTATGTAATATCATCAGATACACATACAGCTTATGACTTCTTATTAACAATATTCTTCTCACAAATGATTCAACAATTATATGATTTTGCAGATAAAAATGGAGGAAGATTAAGAGTACCAACATTCTTTATTTTAGACGAATTCGCTAATATCGGAAAAATACCTGATTTTGATAAAAAAATATCTACAAGTAGAAGTAGAGGAATTTCATTTAGTGTTATCTTACAGAACTTAGATCAATTAGAAGCAGTTTATGAAAAATCTTATGAAACAATAATGGGTAACTGTGATACACATGTATTTTTAGGAAGTAACTCATACAAAACAGTTGAATATTTTTCAAAGGCATTAGGAGAAAAAACAATAAAAAGAGATAGTTTATCAATTAATAGAGACAAGCAATTCCATAGACAAGGTTACAATGATTCAGATCAAATAATGGCAAGAGCCCTTATGACTCCTGACGAATTAAGGAGAATGGATAATGATTTATGTATAATTTATGAAAAAGGAATTAAGCCTGTAAAAGCAAGAAAATATTATTATTTTGAACAACATAGTATTTTGAGAAAATTAGAAGAAATGCAATTAAGCCATTTGGATTTTGATGCAGGATCACGAGGAACATGGAGAAAATTTAATCCATATCATCCATATACAGAAGATGAAAAAGATAATAAAACAGAGTTAAAAGTTGAATCTTTAGATGATTTGTTTGAAGACGATTTGACAGAAAATACAGAAAATAAAAAAGTTGTAGACAAGCCAGAAATGAAAGTTGAACAAATAAATGATAACATTCTAAACGATGAAGCACCTGTTTTACCACAAGAAAATAATGAAGAAGAAATAATGTCTATTGATGTTCAAAAAGAGCTTGAAGCTAAGTTTGATGAGTTGTTTGGACCAATAGAAGATGAAAATAATAATTAAAAGAAGACGAAAAAGTCTTCTTTTTTTCTTATCTAATAGGCAATTTCTCCAGAAATCTGATTAAATAAAAAGCTTCAGTAACAGATGTACACAATGTTACTAAATCAAATAATTAAAATAAACAATTGTTTCTAAAAATATTGACTTAATAAAGTTGTTAATATAAAATTATATAAGTTAAAAAAATAGGAGGAAATATTTAATGAAATTTTTACATATAGCAGATATGCATTTTGATACTCCATTTAAAACATTAAATAGCAGAGGAAATTTTGGAGAAATAAGAAGATTAGATCAAAGAGAAATATTTAAAAAAATAATAAATTATATAAAAGAAAAAAATATAGGCTATTTTTTTATAGCAGGAGATTTATATGAAAATGAATATATAAGATTATCAACTATTGAATATATAAATAATTTATTTAAAGAAATTCCAGAAACAAAAATATTTATTACACCTGGAAATCATGATCCTTATATAAATAATTCTATGTATAAAAATTTTAATTGGAATAATAATGTAAAAATATTTACAGAAAAAATAGAATGTATAGAAAATGAAAATGTAGATATTTATGGAGTAGGATTTAATGATTTTTATTGTGGCACTTTAGGAGTGGAAAATATTAAAATAAAAAATCCAGAAAAAATAAATATTTTAATTGTACATGGTGCACTTGACGGCTCTGCAGATAATTATATGCAATATAATTTTATGAAGAAAAATGATTTAAAAAAATTAGGATTTGATTATATTGCTTTAGGACATATACATAAGCCAGACTATAATTCAGAAGAAAATCAATATATAGTTTATCCAGGATCACCAATTTCTTTGGGATTTGATGAATTAGGTAAGCATGGAATAATTATAGGAAATATTGAAAAAAATAATTTAAAAATAGAATTTATGCCTATAGATAATAGAGAATTTAAAGAGCTAGAATTGGATGTAACTAATATTACACAAAAAGAAGAATTAATAGAAAAATTAAATGAATTAAATTTAGAGGAAAATAATTTATATAAAATAATATTAATTGGAAAAAGAAATTTTGAAATTAATATATATGAATTATATAAATTTATTACAAATAAAAATATAATAAAAATAAAAAATAATACAAAATTAAATTATAATTTAGAAGAATTAGCAAATAATAGAAATTTAAAAGGAATATTTGCACAAGAAATATTAGAAGAATTAAATAAAAATAATTACGATAAAAATATTTTGGAAAATGTTTTAGAAATAGGTTTGGAATTATTAGAAAAACAATAAAATAAAAAAGGAGAAAAATTTTGAATATAAAAGAAATAAAAATAAATAATTATGGAAAATTAAAAAATAAAGAAATTAATTTAGAAAAAAATATAAATATAATTTATGGAGAAAATGAAAGTGGAAAATCTACTTTATTAAATTATATAAAAAATATTTTTTATGGAATTTCAAAAAACAAAAATGGAAAAGAAATATCTGATTATGAAAAATATAAACCATGGATAGGTGAAGAATTTTCTGGAAGAATTAAATATGAACTAAATAATGGAGAAGAATACGAAATTTTTAGAGATTTTAATAAAAAAAATCCTAAGGTATTAAATGGTAATTTAGAAGATATTTCTAAAGATTTTAATATTGACAAAAAGGATGGAAGCCAGTTCTTTTATGAACAAACTGGAATTGACGAAAACATGTACTTATCTACTATAATGACTGAACAACAAGAGGTTGTATTAGATGGACAGGAACAAAATGTATTGGTACAAAAATTGGCAAACATCATGGGAACCGGGGAAGACAGCACTTCATATAAAAAAGTACTAGATAGATTAAACAAAAAACAAATCGAAGAAGTAGGAACATCAAGAACACAGGATAGACCAATAAATTTAGTAAACATAAAATTTAAAAATAACGAGTTTGACAAAAAGGATATATTAGCAGAACTAGAGAGCAAAACAATAAATAAAGAGGGTAAAAACAATTTACAACAAAAATTATTGAATGAAGAGATAAAAAATAGAGCAATTAGAGAAATTAATTTTTTAGCAAAAAATTGTGAATTAGAATTAGAAAAAAATAATTTAAAAAATAATATAAAAAAAGAAAATGAAGAAAAAATAAATAAATTAAATAATAATAAAAATGAATTATTAAAAAATAATTCACAAATTAATTTAGAAAAAGAAAAAATAAATAAATTAAATAATAAAAAAAATAAAATATTTTTATTATTATTTATTATTTTAATTATAATAAATATATTTAGTTTTTTATTTATAAAAAATAAAACAATTAATTATTTATTTATTTCATTAATTCCAATATTTATTATTTTATATATTTTATTAAGACCAAAAAATAAAAATATAAAAAAAATAGACGAAAAAATAAATTCAATAAAAAATGAGGTAAATTTAATTAATAATCAAATAAAATTATTAGAAGAAGAAAATATCAAAAAAATAAATGAAATAGAAAATGAAAAAAATAATATTATATTAAATATAAATAAAGAAAAAGAAAAAATAAAAAATAAATATAATAATATAGAAATAAATAAAATAATTAATTTAATAAATAAAGAAAATATAGAAAAAGAATTAGAATATTCAAATAATAAAATAAATGAATATAAATTAGAAATTAGTAAAATTGATTTAGAAGAAAAAAATATATTACCAAAGAAAGAAAAATTAATTAAATTAGAAGAAGAGCAAGAAGAATTACAAGAAAGATTAAAAGAATTAAATGAAAAGAATTTATGTTTTAATTTAACAAGAGAATTATTAGAAAAAGCTTATGAAAAAATGAAAACAAGTGTGACTCCAAAATTTACTGAAAATCTTTCAAAAAATATAAGCATTATATCTAATGGAAAATATAATAAAGTTGGGCTTAATGACGAAAATGGATTAATGGTAGAACAAGAAAATGGAGATTATTTACCTGCATATAGATTAAGTGTTGGAACAATAGACCAACTATATCTTTCTTTAAGATTATCCATGGTAGATGATATATCAAAAGAATTAATGCCAATAATTTTAGATGAAGCATTTGCATATTTTGATACAAAAAGATTAGAAAATATTTTAAAATATTTAGCAGAAAAATCAGAACAAAATCAAATTTTAATATTTACATGTACAAAAAGAGAAAAAGAAATATTTGATAAATTAAATATAAAATATAATTTTGTAGAGTTATAAGAATTACATACATCTTGAATATTTAAGTATTTTGAGATATAATAATTAAGGCAAATTAAAATTAAGGAGAGTATTTATGTTTCAAAAATTAGAAGATGTAGAAAAAAGATTTATTGAAATAACAGAAAAAATAAGTGATCCAGAAGTAATAAGTAGACAAAATGAATGGAAACAATTAATGAAAGAGCATGCTGAACTTGAACCTATCGTTTTAAAGTTTAGAGAATATAAAAAAGTAAAAAATGATTTAGAAGAATCTAAGGAAATGTTAGAAGATCCAGAGTTAAAGGAATTAGCAGAAGCAGAAATGCTAGAAGCAAAAGAAAAGTTGCCAAAATTAGAAGAAGAATTAAAAATATTATTAATTCCAAAAGATCCTGATGATGATAAAAATATTATTTGTGAAATTAGAGCAGGAGCAGGTGGAGATGAGGCAGCACTTTTTGCAGCTACTTTATTTAGAATGTATTCTATGTATGCAGAAAGAAAACATTGGAAATTAGATATATTAAATGAAAATGAAACAGGACTAGGAGGATATAAAGAAATATCTTTTATGGTTACTGGAAAAGGTGCATATAGTAGATTGAAATTTGAAAGCGGTGTTCATAGAGTTCAAAGAGTTCCAGATACAGAAAGTAGTGGAAGAATACATACTTCAACAGCTACAGTAGCTGTGCTTCCAGAAGTAGAAGATGTAGAAATAGAATTAAATCCAGCAGATATAAAAATGGAAGTTTATAGAGCTTCAGGTGCAGGAGGACAGCATGTTAATAAAACATCTTCAGCAGTTAGATTAATACATGAGCCAACAGGGACAGTAGCAGAATGTCAAACTGAAAGATCTCAATTACAAAATAGAGAATATGCAATGAAAATGCTTAGATCAAAAATTTATGAAAAAGAAAGAGAAAAAAGAGATAAAGAATTGGCACAAGAAAGAAAGAGTCAAGTTGGACATGGTGATAGAAGTGAAAAAATAAGAACATATAATTATCCACAAGGACGTATAACAGATCATAGAATTGGATTTTCTATTTATCAAATGGAAGACTTCCTTAATGGAAACTTAGACGAAATGATAGATAATTTAATAACAGCAGATAGAGCGGAAAGACTAAAAGGTGAAGAATAATAAAAAGGTGGTAATATATTTGAAAATATCAAGTATAATTACCACTTTTTTGATAATATTATATAAAGATATTATTTTAATTAAAAAATCTAAAACTTGTATTGGAAAGGAATGAAGTTAAGTATGAAAAAAATATTTTATAATGGTGATATATTAACATTAGAAAAAAATAATTATGTACAGGCTATTTGTATAGAAGATGGTATTATTAAAAAATGTGGGAGTAAAGACGAAATTATGAGTGAGGCAGATTCAAATACAGAAATTATCAATTTAGAAGGTAAATGTTTAATGCCAGCATTTATAGATGCTCATAGCCATTTTTCGGCTGTTGCAAATTCCTTTCTACAAGTAGATTTATCTAAATGCATTGATTTTAATGATATAAAAGAGGAAATAAGAAAATATATAAATAAAAACAATATAAAAAAAGGAGAATGGATTAGAGCTAATGGCTATGATAATAATTATTTAATAGAGAAAAAGCATCCAACTAAACAGTTACTAGATAATGAATTTAAGGATTATCCAATAGTATTACAACATGTAAGTGGTCATATTGGCGTTTTTAATGAAAAAGCTTTAGAATTATTAGGAGTAAGTAGAAACACAGAAAGTTCTACAGGTGGAAGAATAGAATATAGTACTGGAATTATGGAAGAAAATGACTATGTAGAGTATATAAAGAAAATAGGTATGCCTAATATAGAAGATTTAACTAATGGTTACAAATTAGCACAAGAAAAGTATTTATCTTACGGAATAACGACTTTTCAAGAAGGAATGATGACTAAAGAATTAATACCAATTTATAAATATTTAGTAGAAAATAATATAATAAACTTAGATTTAATAGCCTATTTAGGAGTAAATGATAAAGAAGAAATTCTAAAAGTTTTTGAAGACCATAAAAGAAAATATAAAAATAATTTTAAAATTGGAGGATACAAAATATTTTTAGATGGCTCACCACAGGGAAGAACCGCATGGATGCGTACCCCTTATATTGATGATATAAACTATTATGGATATTCTACAATGGAAGATAATAGTGTATATGAAGCAATAAAAATGGCAATGGATGATGATTTACAAATATTAGCACATTGTAATGGAGACATGGCGGCTGAGCAATATATAGAAGCAATAGAAAAGATAGGAAAAGATGTAAAAAAAATAAGGCCAGTAATAATACATGCTCAATTAATTGGAATAGATCAATTAGAAAAAGTAAAAGAGTTTGGATTAATACCATCATATTTTGTTGCGCACACATATTATTGGGGTGATATTCATATAGAAAATTTTGGCTTAGAAAGAGCAAGAAAAATATCACCAGCTAAATCTACATTAGAAAAAAATATATTATTCACTTTTCATCAAGATTCGCCAATAATAGAACCTAATATGTTTGAAACTATAATGTGTGCTGTAGAAAGAAAAACAAAAAAAGATATAGTTTTAGGAGAAGAAGGAAAAATAGACGTTTTAAATGCAATTAAGGCAGTTACAATAAATGCAGCATATCAATATTTTGAAGAAAATGAGAAAGGAAGTATTAAAGAAGGCAAAAAAGCGGATTTAATTTTAATAGATAAAAACCCATTAAAAATTAAAAAAGAAGAAATAAAAAACATAAAAATATTAGAAACAATGAAAAATGGAAAAGTATTATATAAAGCTTAAAGAGCAGATTAACTAGCGTAATTAGTATTAAGAATGTAAGATGAAGAATAATGCTATAGAATCGTAAAAATTGACATAAATTTAAATAAATGGTATTATTATATTAATAAGTTAAAAAGGAGGGGTATTAATGAATAAGTTAAGTAAAATATTTTTAGCTATAATTATAATCCTTGTTATAGCATTAATAGGGATAACAATGGCATATTTTAACGTAAGAAAAGCAGCAACAGATAATATGAATAACTTCTTAAATGCCCTTGAAAAAGTGCATGAATTAGAAGTTGAACGTGATTTGAATAGTATGGAAAAAAATCCTTAATTAGATATTGTTTATTAAATAAGTAAATCCAGATATGTACAACATATCTGGATTTTGATGTAAAGAGACCAAGGTTAATAACGATTAATTATTTAGAAAAAATTAGACTACCAGAGCCAACACATTAAGCGCATTCCATCGTATGTAGAAGTTCTCTGGACATAATAGGTGATGACCAAATTTTTACTATGACTATTAAACTCGATATGTACATCTCCATCGGAGGCTTTAAGAGTTTCATTAGCCAAAGTAAAAATACCATCATGCAGAACCATTTGTGCTGTTGCATTTCAAATGAAACTTTTAGTATTTTGCAATTATATAATAAAAATGGAAAATGAAAAATCTATTAAACAATATAAAAAGTTAAATGATAGGGGGATGTAATTGATGAAAGTACTAAATAAATTGGCTATAAGAAATATAAAATTAAATAAAAAAAGATCTATTGCAATTATAATAGGAATAGTATTATCTTCATTTTTAATAACAGCAGTAACAACTCTAGTTTCTAGCTTTTTACAAACTATTATAGAATATGAGAAAAGAATAACTGGAGATTATCATTATCAACTAATTGATGTACCAAAAGAAGATCTAGATATATTACAAAAAAATGATAATATAGAAAATTTATTTGTAACACAAGAAATTGGATATACAGAATTATCAAATAATAACAATTATAAACCTTATGGCTATATTATGGCATTTTCTAATGAGGCATTTGAAAAATTAAATATAAAAGTAATTGAAGGTCGATTACCAGAAAATGAAAATGAAATTGTAATTCAAAGACAGATGCTTGCGTTAGGAAATATGGACTGGGAAATTGGAGATGAAATAACATTAAATATTGGTAAAAGGATAAAAAATGGTGAAGAATTAAATCAAAATAATGTGCTTATAAATTCAATAGAAGATCAGTATGAAGAAAAGATTGTAACAGAAAAAGTATCTAATTATAAAATTGTAGGAATAATAGAAACTCCTAATATGGATATTGAACCATTAAAGGCACCAGGATTTACAATGCTTACATGTTTGAATAATATTAAAGATGGAAATTTAAATGTGTATATTCGTTATAATAATTTAATGGAAAAAGAAGAAATAAAAAATTATAAATTTAATGCAAATAGTAATTTAATATTACTTGAAGGCATGAGCTTTGAAGAAGAAACAATGAAAATAATATACATAATTGCAGCAATAATAATTTTTATTATTATTTTTACATCGGTATATTGTATACGAAACAGCTTTGAAATATCAATAACAGAAAAAATAAAACAGTATGGAATGTTATCAGCAATTGGTGCGACTTCAAAACAGCTTAGATATAGTGTTTTTATAGAAGGAATAATACTAGGACTAATAGGGATTCCTATAGGTATTTTTTTAGGTGCAATTTCAATATTTATATTATTTAATATTTTACAAAATATTTTTGGAGAACAATTATTGGGAACTTCCTTTGTTTTTTCAGTAGATGCTGTTTCAATTATTATTGCGGTTATTTTAAATATGGTTACAATTTATTTACTTTCAAGAAAATCAGCAAAAAAAGCCTCTAAAATTTTACCTATAGAAGCAATAAGAGGTAATCAAGATGTTAAAACAGATATGAAACCAATAAAAGAGTCTAAATTGGTAAAAAAACTATTTGGAATTGGAGGGGTTTTATCATATAAAAATTTAAAAAGAAATAAGAAAAAATATAAAACTACAACTATTTCAATAATTATAAGTGTAACAGCTTTTATAGCTATGGTTTCATTTGTACATTATGCCTTAGAAAAAACAAATAACTATTATAACTATGACTATAATATTCATTTAACTGGTTCAGAACAAAACTATGATATATTAAAAGAGATATCTAAAAATTCCAATATAAAGGAATGGTCAATAAATAGAGTGGATAATATAAAAATAATAGATAGTCAAGATGAAGAAGATTATAGATATTATAATTTGTATTCAGTAGGAGAACAAGAATACAAAAACTTTGTGAAAGAATTAGGATTGGATTATGATGAAGCAAAAGATAAATTAATATGGCTTAAAGAAGTGAAAGAAGACGAACAAAGTGAGTTGATTAGAAGTTTAGGAATGAAAGATTATAAAAAAGGAGAAGTTATTCAAGGAAAAATCCAGGAAAAAGAGGTAATAGTAGAAGTAATAATAGATACGAAAAAGAGACCACTAGGACTGAGTGAAATTGAAAGAAATTGTGCAGTTGTAAGTGAAGAGTTTTGGGAAGAACACAATATGAAAGTAGATGATAGCAATATAGAGATGTATATTAATACAAGTGATGCTAATGAATTTGAAGAATATTTTATAAAAAATTATTCTTTTAGTGGTATAGAAATTAGTAATATGGAAACACCAGTGAGAAATCAAAGAGCATTATGGTTATTAATTGCTTCATTCCTTTATGGATTAATTGGAGTGATTTCTCTAATAGGAATAACTAATATATTTAATACTATAACTACAAGTATGGAATTACGTTCAAAAGAATTTGCTACATTAAGATCAATAGGAATGACAAATAGAGAATTTAACAGAATGATAGGATTAGAGAGTATTTTTTACGGATTAAAATCACTTATTATAGGCATACCATTAGGAATAGTATTTTCATATTTAATATATATGGCTTTTAATTCAGACAAAAATCTAAACTATGTTTTACCTATAAATGCAATAATAACAGTTTCAGTTATTATATGTATTTTAATAGGAATTATAATGAGATATTCATTAAATAAAATAAATAAGAAAAATATAATAGAAACAATAAAAAATGAAAATATTTAAGAAGCATATATATAATGAAAAGTTCATATAAATTTAAATAAAAGTAAATTTATAAGGAGTTTTTCATGAATGAAATATTAAAGACAACACTTATAGGACTATTTTTCGGTACTTTTGGAACTACTATAGGTGGAATTATTGGAATAAAATTAAAAAAACATTCTAATAAATTTTTAAGTTTTGTCCTTTCTTTTGCAGCAGGATTAATGTTATCAATTGTATGTTTTGATTTGGTGCCAGAGGCATTAGAAAAATCAAGTATAATAATAGGAGTATCAGGTATTATACTTGGGATATTTTTAATGATTATTTGTGATATTTTTGTAAGTAAAAAATGGAATAAAAAAATGAGCAATAAAGATACAATGTTAAAAACGGGTTTAGTAATAAGTTTAGGATTGGCCATACATAATTTTCCGGAAGGTTTAGCAATAGGTTCTGGTTTTGGGGCTTCTATAAAATTGGGACTATCTTTAGCAATTGCAATTTGCTTGCATGATATACCAGAAGGTAGATTCCAAAGTAGACACCAATGGAAATATGCTTGGTAAAACGATTTGAATTTGAAATGATATTGACAATAGTTGTTAATTGTAGTATAATATGAATATGTCAACATAATTAATTATTTATTACTTAAATCATCGAAGGAGGTCTTATAATGGCAAAGACAAAAACTTTCTATGGCATCTGGACCACAGATGATGAGCGGTCAGGTTCTTTTAAGGCTTATTGTGCAACAAAACAGATTGCAATTAAAGAATTAAAGAAATATCGTGACTGGTTTTGCTCAAATCCACCAGAACCGGACGAAAAACACATTCAGAAATTAGAAATGATAATTTCTGAAGACTAGTAAAGAAAAAGTGCACTTCAATGAGGTGCACTTTTACAATGTGTTTTTGATGTGTAAATATTTTTTAATATTTTCTATGTCATCTTTGTCTTTTAATTTATTTCTCTTTAATTTAAAGTCTAAAATGGTCTGTAAATCCTCTAAATTATATTTTTCTCCTATTTCCATCTTAAAATCTTCTTTTTTATCTACAACGATTTCTAAATTATCATTTATTTTATAAAAGCCACATTCATTTTTCCTTTCATCTGTTAAATTAAACTTATCCTTTATTTGGATAAATAATTCTTCAGAAATGCACAAATCTAAATCATTAGCTTCTTTTCTTATACCTCTTAAAACAAGTGATGCACCAGATAAAACATAATATTCATCTTTTGGAAAGTTTAATTCTTTTAGTAGATTCAATAATTCAATTTTTTTCATATAGACCTCATA
>CALXPY010000015.1 GCA_944390395.1 uncultured Clostridia bacterium
TCCTGAGCTACCTATCTGTGCTCTATTTCCTGAGCTACCTATCTGTGCTCCATATCCTGAGCTACCTATCTGTGCTCCATCTCCTGAGCTACCTATCTTGACAAAATTTTCTCCTTCATCATTATTGTTACTCTTATTACTTACCACTCCATGTATAAAATCTATTAATTTAGATGTAAAATCACTCACTAATTTAACTCCAATTTTTTCTATCATTCCTTCAAAAAAATTAAACATTTTATTCTCTCCTTTAATTTTAATTTGTTTTTTCGGTATTTCCGAATTTACTAATAAATATTTGGTATATGTTGCATATTCTCTGCTATCATCTTCTCTTCTTCTGTAGCTTTCCTATACACTGCAACATTTTTCTTTGTTACGTAATCCACTTTTGTTCCACATTCTACTAATTCGTTATATTCATTTACTAACTCTGTCAATCGTGGTCTTACGTGGTTCATATCAAAGTATTTTGAATATCTTCTTCTATTCATTTCATCTTCTATCTCTCTTGCTGTCATTTCTCTGTTGCCTATTATCTCTAGTATTTGCATATACTTTGTTAGCCTCTTCGGTTTTATATCTTCAAAACTCATTTGTCTCGTTTCATAAGTTATCATTTGTTACTCCTCCTTTTCATCTAGCAAACTTTTTATTAATCCTTGTTGTTCTTTTAAGTCTCTTAACATAAGTAAGTCACTTGTAGCTGGAATCATTTCTTCTTTTTCGATTTCTTTTATTGTATTCTTCTTATAAATTTCTATTTGATTGTTTATTAAATCCAGTCTAATTTTTAATTTATCTTTTATATTCATTACTGTCACTCTCCTAACTCTTTAACACTCATCTTATCTGTCAATTGCTTTATCATATCTTGCATTTTTTGTGGTAATAGTTTTTGTTTGTTTACTTGTTCAACAATTAATTCATATTGTTTTAAAAATTGACCTTTTGTTACTGTATTTACTATATCTAAATCTGTTTTTGCTAATTCGTGTACTTGTCTTAAACTTCCAAAAAACTTTTTTACTTCATGACTGTGTTCTTCAAACTCTTCTTGACTCATATAAATTCCATTTCTAATCATTTTGTAAGCTTCTTCCCATGCTTCTATTGCTGTTCTTCGATTGTTTGGGTTTACTAACTCTATTGCATTTTTTCTAATTTCATGTATTGTAGGAGGAAATGGACTCTCTATAATTGTTTTCTTTACTGCTTGTAAAACTAATTTATAGTCTAAGTCTCCTAAACATTCTTGCCAGGTATTAATCATCATTTGCTTCTGTTCCTTTGTTTTGTCTGATATACTTGAATAATTACCAGCCAAAAGAGTTATTATCTGTGTTGTTTCCATTCTGTTCATCTTTTAATTTTGCCTCCTCCCACAATTCTCTAAAATCATCAAAACTCCCTTTGGAATTTGATTTTTTTGTATTTTGCTTTATAGGAAAAACTCCTTGCCAATTATTCATAATTGAATTGTTAACTATTTCTATTTGCTCCTCTACATTTGTTGTTAAACTATATAATTTCTTAATCATAAGTTCTAAACCTCTAGTTGTTAAAGGTTTCTTTATTGCTTTTCTCATTTTTATAAAATCATATATTGTTTTCTTCAGTTCTTCATCCGAAAAATTTTGATTTATTAGTTGATCAAATTCCGTTTCTTTTTTATTTTTTTCTTTTATTGTTTTAGTTTCTGTTTTAGTTTTTGTTTTTTGTTTATTTAATGTGGTCACTTTGTTATCGTTTTGTCTTTCACTTTGTTGGTCAACTTGTTGTTCATATTGTTGGTCAATTTGTTGGTCAAATTCATACAACAAATTTATTTTGTATGTTCCTGCATTATTTCCACTACCCTTTTTATATGTAATAAAACCTTTTTGAATTAAATTGTTTCTTGATCTTTGCAATGTAGATAATGTTAAGCCTGTATATGACATCAATAATGTATTAGATACTGTAAATTCACTTATCCAATTGCATTTGTTGTTTATATGCATTAAAATATGGTATAAACACTGAGAATTTGGATGTAAAGGATTTAACTGTAGTAATTCATTAAATGCATTTACTTGCTTAATATAGTTCATAGTAGTGCTTTCTCCTTTCATAAAGTTAGGGGTAAAACCTTTTGTCTTACCCCTGTTGTCTAATTTTCTTTTATTTCTTCTATCTTAGTTATTGGAGCTGTAGAAGGATTTGTAAATCCTTTAAATCCAACCCATTTATCATAGTAAACTATTATTTCTTTTCCTTCTACTATGCACTCTCTCATTTTTTCTGCAAGTTCTTTATCTTCCTTTTGGATATAATAAAAATCCTCTTGATTGTTTTGTGTATACTCTGATGTTCTATAATACACTTTATAATTTCCCCATATATCTGTATCTATAGCAGTTGGTATTAATCTATGGCTACCTGCTGCGAAATCCAAACATAAATTGCCAAAAAAGGCTGTTATAAAAAATATTATCACTGCAATAGAAATTACTAATATTGCTATTTCTCCTATTGAATACCAATTTATATAACCTTTTTCATTTTTAATCATATTTTCTTACCTCCACTTTTTATAAATTAATTTTGACTTATCCCAATTAGCGCCGTAAATGCCCTTTAAATAGTTTTCTGCTGTTTCAGTATATTCTTTGCTATGTAAGCCATTATCTTGCTCTCTATGGTCATTCTCGCAAGCAGTAAATGTGTTTTCAGGTATACCTAAGCCTCCCAATCCTCTTGGAATAAGATGACAGCATGCATATTCTACTGAAACATATCTGTGACAAAATATGCATCTATGTTTATCTCTTTCCCAAACAACTTCTTTTACCCATTTTGGTATTTCTGTCGCTTTTGTTTGTTTATGTTTTTTAGCTTTTTTCTTTGGCTTAGGAAATGCAAAGTCTGAATAATTAATTGACATTCTAGCCTGTCCTTCCAAAATTCTTTAAATCTTCTTTGGCATCACTATAAAGTACTCTACAATCTACATGCATTTCCTGTAAATTTCTATATCTTTGATACGCCCATTGTTGGAAGTCTGTTTTTGAAAAACCATATTGTTTAGCGTATAAACTTGAATTACTTGCAATATCCGACCACCTTTGTGACAATATTAAACACTCTGTCATTAGATGATATAATGTATCTATATCTTCAGGAGTTTTATTTTTATAATACCTACATACCTCATCAAACTGCTTACAATCTTCTCTTACATAATCTTCAAATTGACTTTTCATCTATAACCTCTTTACATTTATTCTTACCTCATCTCTAGCTGGAACTGTATATTCATCTTTATGAATTATTTTCTTTTCAAAAATATACTTGTTACTTAACACCTTTTCTCGTTCCCCTACTGCTTTTTTTATTTTGTCATTTATTTCTGAATATTCTCTATATGCTGGTGCTAATTCTTGCTTTTTATCTATTAGTTCATCAAGTTCTCCTGTTGTGTCTATATCTGTTTCTACTCTTTTTATATTTGCTGTACAAACATGTGCTAAGTCACAGTATTCGCAAACACTAATATCATCACAACTTTGCGGTAACTCATTTTTCTCTAAACATTTATATATTCGTTCTGCTTTCTGTAATATTTTTTCTGCATATTCATAATCAAACGGTACTTCTATCAGTTTTATTTCTCCTGTTAACTTATTACATAGGGCGAAATAACCTTTTTCTTTTCCAAATTGATACATATAAATGTATAATTGTGCTGGATAAGCCCTTACATAATATTTTTTACTATTTAAGAAATCTTGTACTGAATTTAGTTTTTCCCATTCTTGAGGACTAAGTCCTTTTACCTCTACAGGATAAAATTGTCCATCTTCTAATTTTATTCTTAAATCTTCTCTTCCTGTTATAAGTGGTTTTTCTACTTTCCACGCTCTTACTGTCGGTGTTATTACTTCAAATCCAGCATCTTTTAAAGTTTGTATTACATATTCTTCTATTTTGTTTCCCAAATCAAAAATGCATTGTGTTGTTTCATTGTATAGTCTCTTATCTTCCCAATTTTTTACAGAAAGATACAAATATCTTTCGCAAGGGTGTCCTACATTAGACGCTCTTAAATTATTACAAGGATATAATTTAATTTTGCTTTGTTTGTTCTCCTTGATTCTGTTGTTCATTTCCTGTATTTCCATTTAACTCTCCTTTCTTAGCAAGAACTTGACATTTTCTACATAACTCTTTTTGATAATTAGCTCTGCTATAACTTGCTTCTTGTGAAGTAATATTTGCTCCACAATTCTCACATTTAAAATCCCCATTAACTGTTGTATTGGTATTTTTACTAGTTCCTTTAAATCCATATCCCTGCATTTTTCCACAATCTAAACCTGCTTTTGCCATATCTTCTGCAGTTAAATTTCTTAATCCTGGTAAAATTCTCTTAATTCCATTATTTATGCAGTTAGTGTATGCTGACATTTTTACATCTCTCTTATCTATATCCTGTGGTTTTTTAGCTGTTTTTCCTTTTTCTTTATCTTCCTTACCTGTAAAAAACTCATCTCTACTACTTCTACTTCCTTCTGCTTCTATACTAATATTTCCCATAGTAAATTTCCCTTTATAACTATATGTAAAATGTCCATCTGTATCTGTTTCAAGGATTGGACTTTCTATACTCCAACCAATTCCAAAAAGCCTTGCTACTTTAGTAGCTCCTGTTTCTTGTAAATACGGTACTCCACCAATTAATATCCAATCTCTTTCATTAGTGATTTTTAAAGAAGCACTCATAATTCTATTAATGGCATCTATCCTTCTTTCTGCTTGTTCTGCCATTGCCAGTAAATTGTCATTGCTTAACATACTTATTTCTGTATCTAACTCATTTGTATTTACTTCTACCATTTCTTGATTACACATTTACATTTCCTCCCTGACCTTTCTAATTTTTTCTTTTAATTCATCTGCGTATCTATAGTCTGAACTATCCCATGTGTCTTGCATTTCTAGCATATAATACGCATGTTCTAATTCTTCTAATGTTTCCAATCTTTGTTTTCCTCCCTCTTGCATTTTCTCTGTATTTGTGGTAATATAAATACAGAATGCATATATTTATGTAATTTTTTTAGAAGTTATTTCGTTTTGCGTGACTGGATAACTTCTTTTATTTTGTCTAAAATAACTTTTTCATTGTTGTATCTATTTTGACTTGCTAAAGCTTCTACTCTATCAATAATTTGAATTAATTTAGTATTTTCATTAATTAGAATTGTATTATTATGTAAGTCTTGATTTCTTAATTCCTGTAGTTTCTGTACTTCTTCTGATTTTTCCTTTACCATTCTTGCTAGTTCTACATTTCTAGCACTTAACCTGTCATAATCTCTATTACTTCCGAACATACTATCATCTCCTTTACTTTACTAACCACATTAGAAACATTACAGCCCATATACTTGAAAAGGCTACTAATACTGTTCCCTTTGCTACAATTTTTCCTAATTTACAATAAAATTTATTGCTCATTTGTTTTTACCTCCTTCATTTTAAAAGTTGTGCTAATCTCTACATTTTCGTTAATTTCTATCCTTTCCATTAATGCTAAATAAAACTTTTCAAATTCCACATATAATCGCCTCCTCTCTCGTATCAGTCGTGTCGCCATTTGGTTCGTTCGTTTAGTATTTGGTTGTACTGTGCTTTACTTTACTTTTTATTTACCACCGTGTTATAATTCTGTCGAAAGGTGGTGATTTCATTGAGAAACTTTTTCGATAATGCTACGTTTGAATTGCAATGTCCTAAATGTAGAGGGAAGTTTCAAGTTTCTGCAAATCAAGTTGGCTCTACTATACAATGTAAATTTTGCCATCAGCCTATAACTCTCCAAAATAAAGGCTTTACGCAAGGTTTACAACAAGCTAACAAGGACATTGATAAGTTTTTAAAAAACTTATAGTAAATCTTTGACTTCTTTGATAGATATTTTTATCTCGTCGAGAAGTCTTTTTAATCTTTCTGCTTTTTCAATTCCATTTTCTAATTCTGTAATATCCAACTCTACTGGAACTGTTATTGGTGTACTTATATTTGCCATCTCTCTCCCTCCTCTCTTTTGGTTGTGCTGTGCTTAACTTGTTATCTTTTTGTGAACAGAACGTATAAAAAAAATATCGTCAAATTTTTCTCCTGTAAGTTCACATATCTTTATAGCTATTTTCTCGTTAGGATTTCTAACTCCAGTAACTATTGAACTTAAGTATGCTTTAGAGTATCCTAATTCTTTTGCTCTAGAAGTTATTGTATTGTTTTCACTTGTCAATATTTCTTTTAATTCTTGTGGATTTTTTACTACTATCAATTTTGTTCACCTCGCTTTTGTTGACTTGTTGTGAACATTATATATTTAAGTTTCCACTTTGTCAACACTTTTTTAAAAAATTTTTAAAAAAAGTTTTACTTTTGTGAACAAGTATGTTATAATGTGAACAGACGGAGGTAATTTATATGCTTTCAAAAGAAGAATTAGGTAGATATTTAAAACAATTACGTGAGGCTAAAGGCTTATCTTTAAGGGAGGCAGACAAACTTTCCAGTATTTCATACACTCATTTAAATATGATAGAAAATGGAAAAAGAAATGTTACACCTGCATTATTAAGAAATCTTGCTCAGTTATATAATGTAGATTATCTAGATTTATATGAAAAAGCTGGTTACATTGATTTAATAGAAGATGAGAAAAAAACTAAAATCAAAACTGACCTTTTAGGCAATCCAGTAGTTTCTCTTCCTTTAATTGGTACAGTAAAAGCAGGCTACAATTATTTAGCACAAGAGAATTGGGTAGGTACAGTCGATGTAGAAACTAGTTTAGTTGGAGACGGTAAAGATTATTTTGCATTAAAAGTCAAAGGCGATAGTATGGCTCCTGTTTTTATAGAAAACGATATAGTTATAATAAAGAAACAAAATGATTGTGAAAATAACGAATTTGCAGTAGTTATTATAAATGGAGATGAGGGTACATTAAAGAAAATAAAGAAAACAGATAGTGGTATAATACTACAACCTTTAAATCCAGCTTATCGGTCCTGTAATGTACACTAAAGAAGAAATGGAAACAATACCAATTATTATTGTTGGCGTAGTAAAACAGTTAAAAAGGGAGTTTTAGAAGGAGCAAGAACATGGAAAAAAACGAAATGCAAACAATATATATAAATATTGATGATTCTAGAAAACTTGTAGATTCTGAAAAAGTTTCTATTTATGCTGGTTTAGTTTTTACATCAAAAAAAGAAAAAGACAAATTTATTACCCAATATAGAAGTATTGTGAAAGACATTAAATGTAAATATTGCCAACAAGACATTTCTGTTTGTAGTAGCAATAAAGATTGTCCTGAATTAAAACATAATATGTTAAAGCCTAAACATAATAGACAGCTTATGAACTATATAAAAAAATACTCTGTAATTTGTTGTATAATTAATAATAATAAAGTTTATCCAAATATAAAAAATAACACTGCTTCTAGAGGAAGATTTTTAGATTATTCTTTAAAACTGTTGATAAAGCAAGTTATAAAAAGTTTAATAAAAGAAGAAAGAATAAATCCTAATTTACCTATAAAATTAATAATTAATATAGATGAACAAACTACTAAAACAAATGGATATTACAACTTACGAGATGGAATAATTGAAGAATTAAAATATGGGATTTTTAATTATAATTATGGTTTCTTTAATGTACCTATTGTAAATTCTGATTTAGATGTAGAAGTTTGTTATCAAAATTCTGAAAAAAGTTATTTAATTCAAGCTTCTGATTTAGTTGCTGGAACAGTACGTAGACTTTATCTTAATAATATGGATAATTCATTAGAATTTTCAAAAAGAATAGAATTTGTTAATTATAGAATATTCTTACCATAAAGAAAAGAGGCTACTTAAGTAACCTCTTCCCAACTAGACTGACGTACTTAACATACGCTTAATTATTTAAAATCAGTATCTAGCTATCGACCGAACAAAGGATTGTTTCCTTTTGGTATATTAATTGTAACATTTTGAAAAAAAAATGTCAACAATTCTATATATATTTTATGCAAAAAAAATAAAAATATACAAAAAAGAATTAGAAAGTGTTTGAGTTTTCGCACAGCACAACCACTATTCTAATTCCGATAATAAAAAGTCCTTGAAATAGGGTCTCTTTATGTTATAAATTATAACATAATAAAGTACCTTTTTTCAAGTAAATATTTTAGAAAGAAGGTTTTTATTATGAAATATGTAGCTTGTTATGTTAGAGTATCAACTGACGAACAAAAAAAGTTTGGTTTTTCTATACAAGCTCAAAAAGATTCTTTAGAAAAATTTTGTAAGGAAAATAATTATAAATATGAATTTTATGTAGATGAAGGCATTTCCGCTTCATCTATGAAAAAAAGATTAGCCTTAAAAGAAATGTTAAATAAATGTAATGTCTTTGATATGATTTTATTTACTAAATTGGATAGGTTATCAAGAAATGTATTAGATGCTAATAATATTAATAAAATATTACAAGAAAATCATTGTTCTATGAAAGCAATTGATGAAGAAGATGTTGATACAAGCACGGCTGATGGACTGTTTATTTTTAACTTAAAAGTTTCTTTAGCACAAAGAGAAATTGGAAAAACTTCTGAAAGAATTAATTTTGTCTTTAAGAATAAAAGAGAAAGAGGAGAAGTTACTTCTGGAACTACAAAATATGGATATTCTATAGTCGATAAACATTTTGTTGTGAACCCCAAAGAGGCAGATAATATTAAAAATTTTTACGATTTTTATATAAATCATGCTGGAGATACTAAAATTACATTTGATTATTTTAAGGAACATTTTCCTTCAAAAAGCTATGATACTTACAAAAAAATACTAACAGATACATCATATATCGGAAATTATAAGCTTTATCGTAAAAATATTTATGTTAAAGACTATATACCCTCCATTTTGGATGATGAAACTTTTTATACTGTTCAAAACTTATTAAAAAAGAAGAGAAGAATATCTAAAAATCATAATAATGCTCCAATAACTCTTTTTGATGGACTAATACGATGCTCAAAATGTGGTGCTAGTCTTTCTAGACATATATCTTACCAAAAATACGGTACTTATGTATCATATAGCTGTTGGAAATCTCATAAGTTATCTGGAAAAGAAAAAGAACAGTTCAGGTGTATGAATAAAACTTCGATTTCAGAAAGTAAAATAGAACAAATGTTGCTCCAATCTTTTAGAGCACAGGCAGAAAAACGAATTGCAGAAAACAGCGTTGAAAATAAAAAAAATAAAAATACTTTTATTGATAATTCCAAATTGATTAAGAAAAAATTAGAAAAATTAAAGGATTTATATATTGATGATTTAATTGATAAAGAAACTTACAAGAAAGATTATACAAAATTAATAAAAGATTTAGAGGAAAATGAGCAAAATAAATTACAATATGTTAAATCTAAACCCAAAGATTTATCTTATCTAAAAGAACTTTTAAATTCAGATTATGAAAAAATTTATCACTCTTTATCTCCTATAGATAAAAGAAATGTTTGGTTAAATGTAATTGATTATATTTATTTTGATGGTGTAAAAATAGAGAGAATTATTTTTAAATAACTCTCTCTATCCTTATATTTAGCCCTTTTCCTACTCTTCAGACAATTCAGGTGCTCCAACAGGGCAAACTCCTGCACATGTTCCGCATCCTATGCATTCTTCTGGATTTATTATGTATTTATCTTCACCTTGTCTAATGCATGATACTGGACAGTTTTCTGCGCATGCACCACAGCTTATACATTTATCTGTTATTTTATATGCCATCTTTTTCACCACCTCTCAATAGTATTTAAATTTCTTCATCATTTTGCTTATTTTCATTTTCTATTTTTTCTAATTCTTCTAACTCTTCTAATTCTTTTAAATGTTCTTTTTCTTCTTCATCTATTTCTCTTTGTTCTATATTCTTTATTATTTTTATATCTGAAGCATTATATTTTTTATAAAAATAATCGTCTCCGTCTTTGAATTTAACTTTTACAATTTCTTTTAAAGTTTCTATACTATCAACTTTTCCCTCTCCATCTGCTGTTTTTACTATTGCCCCTACTTTTGGTAATTTTTTCAATTTTTCTTCATATACATCTTGTTCATATTTTAGGCAACACATAAGTCTTCCACAGTTTCCAGAAATTTTAGTAGGATTTAATGAAAGGTTTTGTTCTTTTGCCATTTTTATAGATACTGTTTCAAAATTACTTAAGTGTGAACAACAACATAATTCTCTTCCACATATTCCATTTCCACCTATTCTTTTTACCTCGTCTCTTACTCCTATTTGTCTTAATTCAATTCTGGTTTTAAAAATAGATGCTAAATCTTTTACTAAATCTCTAAAGTCAATTCTTCCATCGGCTGTGAAATAAAATAATATTTTACTATTATCGAATTTATATTCAACATCTGTTAAGTTCATGTTTAATTTATATTTTTTTATTTTATCTTTGCAAATTTTAAATGCTTCTTTTTCTTTCTTTTTATTTTCTTCATAATGTTTTAAATCTTTTTTGTCTGCTTTTCTTATAATTTTCTTTATTTGTGTATTTAATTTATAGTCTGGAAATTGTCTTTTATTTACAACAACCTCCCCTAACTCTTGTCCCATTGAAGTTTCTACTATTACCTTATCTTTTGGAGCTATTTCTATATTTCCAGAATCAAAAAAATAAATTTTTCCTTGTTTTTTAAATCTTACTCCTATTATATTTTTCAATTAAACTCCTCCCATATTCTAAGTAACAGGTTATCTATGCTCATATCATAATTACTGTTTGCCATAATTCTTTTTTTAGTTTCTTCAACTATTTTTACAGAATTAATATATTTTATGTTATTATCTTTTAGTAAATTTTCATATAGAATAATATTTATATATTCTAATAAGCCTATTATCTCTTCTTTTTCTTTATACAATATTTCTGCTTGCTTCCATAAATCTACTATATCACATTTTTCTATATTATTAAATATATTATCTAATTTCAAATATAAATCTTGTTTCTCAATTAAATCTAAAGTCTTAGATAAACTTCCATTTCCTGCTTTTAAAATTCTATCACTTATGTTTAAATCTAAACCTTTTTGTTTTAAATAACTTAGTATTTCTTCTTTTGAAAGTCCATCAAATAATATCTTTGTACATCTTGATTTTATGGTTGTTAGTAACTTACTTTGATTTGACGTTATTAATATTATTGTAATGTATTGTGGCGGTTCTTCCAGTGTTTTTAATAGTGCATTTTGAGCTTCTTTGGTCATTAATTCACTATTATTAATAATTATTACTTTTCTATCAGAATTAATTGGTTTTTCTGCAATTTTAGTTAATAATTCTCTTATTTGTTCTATTTTTATGTTTTTTCCATCTAATGATTCTACTTGCAAAAGATCTGGGTTATTAAAGTTATTAAATTCTATACACGATTTACATATTTGACATGGTTTTATATCTGTGGATGTACATAGAATTGCTTTCGAAAAATCAAGAGCAAATAATCTTTTTCCTATTCCTTCTTCTCCATCAAAAATGTAACTGTGCAAAATTTTATCTTCATTAATTGTTTTTTCTAATAATTTTTTTATTTTATCATTTCCCAGTAAATTTTCAAACACAAAAGTCTCCTCACTTTATTCTACTTTACCAAATAAATTTAATGGCCAAAATCTAATCCATACTTTACTTTCTACTTTTTCTAGTGGGATACAACCAAATTCTCTACAATCTGTTGATTGTCCTCTATTATCTCCCATAGCAAATATACAGTTCTCTGGAACTACTAAATCCACAAAATATCCATACTCACTTGCTGTAGTCTTCACATTATCTAGTAAATAATCTTCTTGTAATTCTTCACCATTTATAAATACTTTTCCATCTTTTATTTCTAAATGTTCACCTGGAAGAGCAATAACTCTTTTTATATAACTATCTTTTCCTATTTCTAAAACATATTTTACAAATTTTCCCCACCAATTTGTTGGTTCATTTTCATATTTAGCAACAGGATAGTTCCAATCTATTTCATCACTTGAAGCATAAACTTTTTTAGATGGTGCTTCAAAAGTTATTATATCTCCTCTTTCTGGCATTTGCTTTGTTGTTCTCACCCATCTATTTAATATTAGACGTTGATCTTCTTGAAGTGTTGGCCACATAGAAACTTGTTGTACTATTGTAGGTGTTCCTATATAATATCTTATAAGTATTGCTAATACAAATGCAATGACAATGCAAAATATCCATTCTAAAACGTTTTTTACTTTTTCATTGATTACCATTTTTTATGCTACTTCCCTTCAATTTTTATTCTTTAAAATTATATATTATTTTTTCATATTAATCAATATTTATTTTTCTTTGTTGGTATTCTTATAACTACTTCGGTACCTTTTCCAACTTGACTTTTTATATCAATGTTTCCATTGTTCTGATTTAAAATTTCTTTTGCAATAGATAATCCTAAGCCTGTACCTCCAAGCTCTCTACTTCTTGCTTTATCTACTCTATAAAATCTTTCGAAAATTCTTTCTAAATCTTCTTCTGGTATACCAATTCCGTTATCTATTATTTTTATATATGCATCATTATATACAAATCCTACATAAATTTTTATTGTTCCATTTTCCTTTGTATATTTTATTGCATTTGATAAAATATTTAATATTACTCTTTCTATTCCATATTTATCTGCCACAACTGGTGGTACATCTGCTGTTACAAAACATTCCACATTATGATGCTTTTTTTCTATTTCAAATCTTAATTTTTCCTGGCATTTTTTTGTTAATTCACCTAAATCAAATTCACTTTCTTCTTTTATTACTTTTTTATTATCATATCTAGATAAAATAAGTAAATCTGTTACTAGTTTTGCCATTCTTCTAGCTTCTGAACTGATAACTCCTAAAAATTTAGTCTGCATTTCTTTGTCATATTCGCTTTCTAACAATGTATCAGCGTAGCCCATAATTGAAGTAATAGGTGTTTTTAATTCATGTGATACATCTGCTACAAACTCTTTTCTCATATTATCTAATCTTACATGTTCAGTAATATCTTGTATTACAATTATTACTCCTGCTGGTTTATTATTTTCATCTTGAAATGGTGCAAATATTAGATTTACATATTTTTCTCCAACATTTAGTCTTTGCTCTGAAGAAGTCCAATTCTCTAAATAAATTATTTTTTCTAAATTTACATCTAATTTTAACTTTTTGAATATTTTATTAAAGCTTGAATCTTCTTTGTCTAGCTTTAATAAATCAATTGCAGCTGGATTGTTATAAATTATATTTCCATCTATATTAACTGCAATTATTCCATCTGTAAGATGTAATAGTATTGTTTCTATTTGTTTTTTTTGTCTTTCTACTTCATTTAAATTTTGTTTTAGTTCTTTAGTCATTAAATTAAATGCATTTACTAGTTTATCCTCTTGATTTAGTTCATTTTCTGCTCTTTCTATTTCTACTTGTTCTCCATTTGCTATTTTCTCTGCACTTTTTATTAGTCCTTGTATTGGTGAAACTACTGCTTTTCTCACAAAGAAGGCTACTAAGATAGTAATTAATGAAAAAACAGCAATTGTTATTATTGTAATTACTTTTACTTGCTCTATTTTATTTGTTATTTCTAAAATTATATCTTCATTCATAGCATTTTGAGTAATCTCTAAATTTATTCCTTCTAAAGTATTTATGTATGAAAATGATAATAAACTTATTATAATTATTCCAATAATGAAAAATATTAATATTATCTTTATTTGAACACTTTTTAACATAACAATTCCTTTCGTAAACAAAAGCCAACCCAAAGATAAGGTTGGCAATTTATAAATTTCTTTATTTTTCTATTTTTTATTGCTATTAGTTGAAAGGTAATAACCTATTCCTCTCTTTGTTATTAAAATTTTTGGAGTTGAACCTTCTTCAATTTTTTCTCTTATTCTTCTTATAGTTACATCAACAGTTCTTTTATCACCATAATATTCATATCCCCATACTTTTTCTAATAAAGTCTCTCTAGTAACTATCTGCCCTGGTTGTTGTGCTAAATATTTTAAAACTTCAAATTCTCTTAAAGTAAGTTCTATTACTTCTCCTCTTACTCTAACTTCGAATTTTTCTAAATCTATGCTTAAATTTCCTATTTCTATAATATCTTTCTTTTTATCTTCTTTAGGTGAATCAGTTGCTTCATTTTCTTCCACTGTTCCTTCATTTTTTCTTAAATTTGCTTTTACTCTTGCTAATAATTCTCTAACACTAAATGGTTTTGTTATATAATCATCTGCACCCAATTCTAATCCTAAAATTTTGTCAATTTCTTCATCTTTTGCAGAAATCATTAATATAGGAACTTTTAAAGTATGTCTTAATTTTCTACATACTGTTAATCCATCTACTTTAGGTAGCATAACATCCAACAAAATTAAATCTGGCTTTTTGTCCAGAGCTATTTCAATTGCTGTTTCTCCATCATAAGCTTCTAAAGTATTATACCCTTCTTTTTCTAAATTATATACTAATATATCTACAATAGGTTTTTCATCATCTACTATTAAAATAGTTTTTTTGTTTTCTTCTGTTTGCTTGGTATCATTTTCTTCAATACCTTTCATACTATTTGTATTTTCTTCTATTTTTTCACTCATTTTATTTACCCCAAGCCTACCTTTCTATAAGTATATATATATTTATATCATATTCCGTAAGTTTGCACAAGATTTTTTCTTAAGATTTTTACTTTTCCTTTATTTAAAGCTTATAAGTTCCAAAAAATCAGTGCTTTTATGATTCTTTGGAACTTATAATATATTTTTTACTTTTCTTTACTTGTCTTTTTGGTTGTTTTCTTTGTAGTTTTTTTCTTTTTTGTAACTTTTTTAGTTGTTTTTTTACTTGTATCTTTTACCTTTTCTTGCTCTTCTGGTTTCCATTCTTCGCCTAATTTTGGTTTGGTCCATGATATATAATTACAAGATTTAGGATTATTTTCACATATATAATAATTTCTCTTTCTTTTTGTTTTTCTAACCTGTACCTTCCCTCCACAAACAGGACATGGCACATCTATTACCTCTACAAAAGGTTTTGCATTTTTACACTCTGGATATCCTGGACATGCTAAAAATTTTCCATATTTACCATATTTTATTACCATCATTCTTCCGCATTTATCACAAGGTACGTCTGATACTTCTTCTACTAATTCGACATGTTCCAATTCTTTATCCACTTTTTCAACTGTTTTTTCAAAAGGTCCATAAAATTCTCTAATTACATCTTTCCAATTTTCTTTTCCTTCTGCAACTTCGTCAAATTCTTCTTCTATCTTAGCAGTAAATTTTACGTTTATTACATCTGGAAAGTTTTGAGTTAATAGTGTATTAACAATTTTACCTAAATCCGTTGGTTTTAATTGTTTTTGTTCTTTTTCTATATATCTTCTTTCTAAAATTGTAGTAATTGTTGGCGAATATGTACTAGGTCTTCCTATTCCTTTTTCTTCTAATGCTTTTACTAAGCTTGCTTCTGTATACCTTGGTGGTGGTTCTGTAAAACTTTGCTTAGGGTCTATTTTCTCTTTTTTCACTTCTTCTCCAACAGATAGTTCTGGCAAAGAAGCTTCTTTCTCTTCTTCTTCTCCTTCTATTTTTTCTACATACAAAAGCATAAATCCTTTAAATTTTAAAGTTTGACCACTAGCTCTAAAGTTATAGTTGTTAACATCTATATTTGCATTTATTGTACTGTAAACAGCTTGTGACATTTGGCTTGCTATAAATCTATTATATATTAAATTATATAATTTATACTGATCCTTATTTAAATATTCTTTAATTTGTTCTGGCTCTAAATCTATGTATGTTGGTCTTATTGCCTCATGTGCATCTTGTGCATTACCTTTAGTTTTGTAATATCTATTTTCATAATATTCATTACCAAAAGTATTAATTATATGCTCTTTAGCAGCTGCTCTTGCTTCTTCAGAAATTCTTGTTGAGTCAGTTCTCATATATGTTATTAAACCTACAGTTCCTCTTTTTCCTACATTTACTCCTTCATATAATCCTTGTGCTACTGACATAGTTTTCTTTAATGTAAAACCTAATTTTCTAGAAGCTTCTTGTTGCATAGTACTTGTTGTAAATGGAGGAGCAGGTGTTCTTTTTCTTTCTCCCTTTTTTATTTCTGTAACTATATACTTTTTATTTTCTATATCTTTTAGAATCTTTTCTACATCTTCTTTAGAATGTAACTCTAATTTTTTATTATTTTTTCCATAAAAAGTAGCATCAAATACCTTTTTAGTTTTTAGGTCTGATAACTTAGCATATATATTCCAATATTCTTCTGGTATAAATTTTTCAATTTCTTCTTCTCTATCTACTATTAGTTTTACTGCAACAGATTGTACTCTACCTGCAGATAATCCTCTTCTAACTTTTTTCCATAATACTGGACTTATTTTATAACCAACAATTCTATCTAAAACTCTTCTTGCTTGTTGAGCATCTGTTAAATTCATATCAATTTTTCTAGGTGATTTTATAGAATTCTTTACCGTTTCTTTTGTTATTTCATTAAATGTTACTCTACATTCACTATTTTCAGGTATATCTAAAATATGGGCTAAATGCCATGCAATTGCTTCTCCTTCACGATCAGGGTCAGTTGCAAGATATACTTTTTTTGCTGATTTAGCTTCTTTTTTTAATGATTTAATTAAATCGCCTTTTCCACGAATATTTATATACTCTGGTTCAAAATCATGTTCTAAATCAATTCCCATTTTAGATTTTGGTAAATCCCTTATATGTCCCATTGAAGCCATTACTTTAACGTCTCCACCTAAAAACTTTTTTATTGTATTAGCCTTTGCTGGTGATTCAACAATTATTAACTTATCTGCCATTAAACTTTCTCCTTTTATAAAAAATTTTTATAAATAGCATATTATAGTATAATAGCCTATTTTTTATTTTTTTGCAAGTATTGAATAAAAGAATTAGATTTTTTAAAAAATCTAATTCTTTGAAAATTAATATATTTTCACAAAATTTTCTAATACATCACCTAATCCAATAGGTGTAACTTTATTGGCAACCAATAATTTCAATACATCATTTGCTTCTTTCTTGCAATTAAATATATTGTTAAATTCTTCTTTTTCTGGTCTTGTTTCTGCATTTGTTAATTTAACAACTTCTACTCCATATTGTTTTGTTGTATTTTTATCTTTTGGTTTGTTTTTCGTAATATAATATTCTAATAATATATTTTCTTCTTCGGTTAGTTCTTCCATTTCTTCATTATTAATAATTGCCTTGCCGTAAATTTTCTTAGACATTTTCATTAGTTTCTCCCTTCTTATTTTTTTCACATAACGCTTTTTTATTATATACTCTTAATAAGAATTTCTCAACTATTTTCATATCTCTAATTTTTACATGCTTCGACATAAAATATTAATTTAGTTTCTTTTTAGATATTTTTCTATTTTATTATCTATTTTTTGATAGTCTAAATTGTAATATTCTTTCAAAATTTTCTCTATTACATCTTTTTCGTATTTTCCTTCTTCTTCAATTTTCTTTATAGCATCTTGTTTTGATATTTTTCCAATTCTTATTAATCTTGCATAATATACATCCAAATCATTAAATCCTAACATTCTTTTATAATAATATTGCCTTAATAAATTTGCAAAACAATCTGATCTCCATGAAGAATTTAATGTCTTATCATATTCCCATCCAAATTTCTGTATTGTTGGAATTACTTCATCTTCTTTCCATTCTATATAGCTATAAAATGGTTTAATAGTTACAGGATTAACATTTTTCTTTTTCTTACCTTCGTAAGATATAAAATCTAATAACTGTTTATGCATGCTACTTGGAGATAATAAATATGTAGGATTTTGAAATAATTTTTTAGCATAACCTTTTATCTTAGTAGCCTTAGTAAATTTTTTATAATTTCCACACAATAAATTTACTCTATAATTAATGTTTTCGTAAGGTGTGTTTCCTACTAACAATATTGGTATATTATGTTCTCTTGCATATTTGGGTATTAGCTTTTTAATACCATATCTACAGCCTGTACAAAATGTGGCACACATTGCAGGATCTGGTTTATTTGCCCATGCTCTTACACATTGTCTACCAGATTTATTTAATGCATTATTTTTTATAAACTTTACTTCTACACCTAATTTATTAGCTAAATTTTCTATATTTTTCTTTGTTTGTTCTGGCATAAAATCATGTTCTAAAGTTATTGCCAAAACCCTTAATTTTAAAACATTTTTAGCAAAATATAACAAGTAAGAGCTATCTCTTCCTCCACTATATCCAACTACGCAATCATATTCTCTATTTTCGTCACTGTTTTTTAAGATCTTTTGAACTTCTTTTTTTAATTCTTCTATTCCTTTATATTTATAAACTTTTTCTTTTTTCTTACAAATACTGCATACCCCGTCTTTGTCGAATTTTATTCCTGGATAATTACTTGGCAAATTACAGTTTTTGCACCTTTTTATTTCAGTTTTAGCTTCATTATTAGTTTCAACATGCATATTTATTATTCCTCCACCAATGCAACATAAATTTATTTATTATTATCTAATATTTTTTTGATTTCTTTATATATATTTTCTTCCACATTTTTAACAGCGATAATAGATGCTTTATTTCCCATTTCTATTAACTTTTCTCTATTAGCTACCATATCACAAATTTCATTATTCAAAATGTTTGAATTAAGATTTTTATCTAATATAATTCTAGCCGCTCCTACCTGTTCTAAAACTTTTGCATTATATTCTTGATGATTTTCTGTAGCGAATGGATATGGTATAAATATTGCTGGTTTTCCAACATTTGCAATTTCAGTTATTGTCATAGCTCCACTTCTGCATACAACTAAATCAACTACGTTTAATACCTCTTCCATATTATATATATATGGAACTATTTTTACATTTTTTAAATTATCTATATTCTTATTATTATCAATTAAAACTTTTTTCATATCATCATATTGGCTTGGTCCAGCTGCCCAAATTAATTGATAATTTTTATTTTTTTCTTGTAATATAATTTCTATTAAACTATTATTAATGCTTTGAGCTCCTTGACTTCCTCCAAATGCTAATACTATTGGTAAATTATTGTTTAACCCATATTTTACTAAAATTTCATTTCTTTTTACATCATTTATTTGTAATTTTTTTACTTTAGTAGGTGTCCCTGTTAAAATAACATTTTTAGCCTTAGGTAATCTTTTTTTTGCATCTTCAAAACCAACAAATATAGAATTAGACTTGGCAGAAAGTAATTTTACTGCCATGCCTGGAAAAGCATTACTTTCATGTAATACTATTGGAATCTTTTTACTTTTGGCAGCCAAAGCTATTGGTATACAAATATATCCGCCTGTTCCAATTACTATATCTGGTTTAAATTCAGATATAATTTTTTTTGACTCTTTAATTGAATATATTGTTTTTAATACTCTTTTTAAATTATCAAAGGATATCTTTCTATCAAATCCATAAGCATTAATAGTTTTTAATTCATATCCTGCTCTAGGTACCAAATCATTTTCTAATCCTCTATTTGTCCCTACAAATATAATTTTTGAATTTGGTTCTTGTCTTTTTATTTCATTTGCTATTGCTATTCCAGGATTTATATGCCCTCCTGTTCCAGCAGCTGCTATTATAGCTTTCATAATTTAAACCATCCTTCCATAACGTACAAATTTAATTATATTAACCGTATTATATGATTTTAGTATCTTACAATTTGTAAGATACTCTTAATCCTTCTATGCTTTCGAGCTCGCTCGAGATATATTTAGCAAGATTCCGCACGCTTGCTAAAAGCACAACAAGTGCTGTACCTCCATAGCTAAAAAATGGAAGTGGCATACCTGTATTTGGAATTGAGGATGTAACAACTCCTATATTTATAATTGCTTGTATTCCTATTAAAGAAGTTATACCTATAGCTAATAAGCTTCCAAACATATCAGGAGCTTTCATAGAAATAAGTGTTCCTCTCCATATAAATATACCAAAAAGAATTATTACTATTACACAACCCACAAATCCCAATTCTTCTGCCAAAATAGAAAAAATAAAGTCATTGTGAGGCTCTGGTATGTATAAGTATTTTTGTTTACTTTCTCCTAAACCTACTCCAAATAATCCACCTGATCCTATTGCATATAAACTTTGTACTGCTTGCCATCCAACTCCTGTTGCATCTTCCCATGGATCTAAAAATGAAATCATTCTTTCTATTCTAAATCCACCCTTGCCTGTAGCCTGTAATACTATAAATCCTATTACTCCAACTACTCCAGCCACTGCACCACTTGCTATAAAATATAGTAATCTAGCACCAGCCATTATAATCATAATACATGCTACTGCTCCTATAACTATAGAAACACTTAAATGGTTTTGAACAAAGAATAATATCGCAACAGGTGGAATCAAGAAACATAGAGGCTTAACAAAGCCCTTCCAAAAGCTTTTCATTTCATCTTGATGGTCTGCTAAATATCCTGCAAAGAATATTATTAATCCTATTTTTGATAATTCAGATGGTTGGAATTGTCCAAATATAGGTATTTGTATCCATCTAGTAGCATTGTTTGCATCTATTCCTAAACCAGGTACTAAAACTAATAATAAAATTCCTGTAGAAACAAAATATGCTGGCCAATAAAATTTCTTATAAAATCTATAGTCTATTTTAGAAATTATAAACATTATTACAGTTCCTAATATTGCTGCTAATAACTGTCTACTTGCATACGTATAAGTTTTACCTGACTCTGCTAAGGCAGAAGGTGCAGAAGCAGAAAGTACCATTACAATTCCTAATGCTAAAAGTATAAAAACAACCATGCATAGCATAAAGTCAAATTTATTGTTTACAAATCTAGAAAATCTTTTTACTTTTCCCTGCATTTTCCTCCCCCTATATAGAAATTAATCCAATTACACAAAGTATTAGTGTTAATATGCTAAATACAGATACAATTTTATTTTCTTTCCAACCAGATAATTCAAAATGATGATGTATTGGTGCCATTTTAAATATTCTTTCTCCTGTTTTCTTAAAATGTTTAACTTGTATAATTACAGATAATGTTTCTAAAACAGGAATCAATGCAATAATTAATAATATAAGTGGCATTTTTAAATATAGTGCAATACCTGCAATTGCTCCTCCTAAAAGTAAAGAACCTGTATCCCCCATCATTACTTTAGCTGGATGTAAATTGAATAGTAAAAATCCCAAACATGTACCTATTAATATACTTCCAAAGACTGTAATTTCTTTTACACCAAATATAATACTAATAACTGTCAAACATGCTAAAATAATTGTAGTTACACTTGTAGAAAGTCCATCTATTCCATCAGTTAAATTTATTGCATTTGTTGTAGCTAACATTACTATTATTGCAAAAGGTATATATAGCCATATTGGTAATGTTATATAAGTCTTAAAAAATGGTATATAAGTTTCTGTTCCTATATTTAATACTTGTGTTAAGTATAAAGTAAATCCAACGGAAATTATAAGGAGTCCTAACATTTTAAATGCTGGTTTTAATCCTTCCGTATTCCTTCCTAATAATTTTTTTAAATCGTCTATTAGCCCTATAATTCCAAATCCCACTGTAACAGCCAATAGTGGAACTAAAGCAGTAGCTACATTTTGTTGTTCATCTTTTATATAGTCTATGCAAAGAAAAGCACCAACACATAAAATAACAATAATCATTATTATTCCACCCATTGTAGGAGTTCCTTGCTTTTTTAAATGGGACTGTGGCCCTTCTCTTCTTTCAATCTGCCCCACTTTTAATTTTTTTAATATTGGGATTACTATTATAGAAACGATTATACTTGCTATAAAAGATAATAATGTTATCTTTGTTTGAAATTCCATATTTCCTCCTTCGTATTATGCTTTCTATCTATTTTCTAATATATCTTTAACTATTTTTCTTTCATCAAATGGAAACTCTTCCCCATTAATTTCTTGTGTCAATTCATGACCTTTTCCTGCAATTAAAACCATATCATTTCTTCTAGCCATTTCAATTGCTTTTTTAATAGCTTCTTTTCTATCTACTATACATTCATAGTTAGCTTTAATTTTCTTTATTCCTTCTTCTATTTCATCTATTATAATTTCTGGTTTTTCTGTTCTTGGATTATCAGATGTAATTATTGTATAATCAGCTAAACGTCCTGATATTTCTCCCATTATTTTTCTTTTATTTTTATCACGGTCTCCACCACATCCAAAAACACAAATAACTTTTCCTTTTGTATATGCCTTTACTGTTGTTAAAATATTTTCTAAGCTTTCTGGAGTATGTGCATAATCTAACATTATTGTTAAATCTTTGTCATTCTCTACTAATTCACTTCTACCAGGTACTTTTATGTTTAACAAAGCTTCTTTTATAGTTTCACTATTAGCTCCTAAATTTAAGCATACACTTATTGCAGCTAAAGCATTGTAAACACTAAATCTTCCTGGGATTCCAACTTTAACTCTTTCGTTTTTCTCACCTAATTTTACTTTAAAATCCACGCTTGTATTTGTAACAGTTATATCTTTTGCTAATAAATTAGATGGATTATCTATACCAAATGTTTTAAATTCGCAACCTTGTATTAATTTTGGTATTTTAGAAACATATACATCATCAGAATTTATATATCCTAATTTGCACATTTTAAATAATTGTATTTTTGTTGCAAAATATTCTTCTATACATTCATGTTCTTTTTCACTAATGTGATCTTCAGAAATATTGGTAAATACTCCTATATCAAAGTCACAGCCATCTACTCTAGATAGTTTTAAACTTTGTGAAGAAACTTCCATTACAACTACTTCGCATTTTTCTTCTGCCATTTTATAAAATATCTTTTGTAATTCTAAGCTTTCCGGAGTAGTTCTTGCAGTTTCTGGTAATTTAGTGCTTCCTATATAGTTAGCTATAGTTCCAATCAATCCAACTTTAGTTCCATTTTTTTCTAATATATTTTTTATCATATATGTAGTTGTTGTTTTTCCTTTTGTACCGGTTACTCCTATTAATTTAAACTTTCTTGAAGGATTATTGTAATAATTACAAGCTGCAATTGCTAAAGCATGCCTTGTATCTGGTACAAGAATTATTGTAACATTTTCTGGAATTTGTTTAATTATATTTTTATCTATGTCATCTTGAGCCATTATTACTTTAGCTCCTCTTTTTATAGCTTCTTCTATATAATCATTTCCATTTTTTTCATAGCCTTTAATTGCTACAAACATATCTCCTTCACTTACATTTTCAGAAACATTTTGTATATTGTTAATATCTATTCCAAGATTTCCTTTTGCCTTAATTCCATTTAATCCTAACAAAATACTTTTTAATTCCATTGATATCTCCTTTTTTTCACATTATTACGACTTTATTATATAACTAAATTGCAGTTTTGTATATATTTTTATAATTTTTTTTAATCTTTATTTATATTTATGTTTTATTTATTTAAATATTACTATTAATACTCTACAATTATTTCTGTACCTTCATAAATCTTTAACCCTGATGTTGGTATTTGTTTAGTTATAATAGTCTCCTTTTCTATCATTTCTTCTCCATCTTCGTAGCTTATACCTAAATTAACTTCTTTTAGTTTTTTCTTAGCTTCCTCTATTGTTAATCCTACAACATTTGGAATTTCAACTTCTTTTTTTACATCTTCCTCTGCTAAATTATCTTTTTCTAATTCTAAATATGGTAATACTTCTGAAAGTATTTGCCCTCCTACTGGTGCTCCAACAGCACCTCCTTGGATAATTTTAACAACACAATTTGAACTCATCTTCAAACTTAAATTTTATTGTTATATCTCCATTTTCTTTAACATAAATGCAATCTATTAGTTCCATCATTATATCTCTTGAAAGTTCTATAATTCCTTTTTGTTTATTAAATTTATCTATCCATTCATTATGTTCTTTATTTTTTAATTTGCATTTTTGATTTTCTATTTTTAGTCTATTAATATTTATTTTTAATCTTTCTATATCATTTTCATATTTTCTTTTATACTCTATATATTCTTCTTTGCTTAAATATCCATTTTTCCAATCTTCATATAATTTCATTTTAAAATTTGATATTTTAGAAATTTCTTTTTGTTTTACATTTATCATATTATCTATATTTTTATTTTTAGGATTTTGATACGTGTTTTGGTTAATGTCTTTTATAATTTCATCTATATCTATTAATAAATTAATATGTAAATTGATTGTTTGTAATACTGCTTGATTTAAGTTTTCCACTTTTATAGTATGTTTTGTGCATAACTTATTTGATTTTTTTCTATATGTGCTGCAAATATAATATTCATATATTCTACCATTCTTATTTGTACTACTTTTTTTGTTCATTGCTCTTTTACAGTCTGCACATTTTAAAAAACCTGCCCATACAGATAGCTCTTGTGTTTTTTGAGATACCTTTGTATCTTTTTTATTTAATTCCTGTGCTTTTTCAAAAATTCTTCTATCTATAATAGGTTCATGTGTATTTTCAACCCTTATCCATTCATCCTTTGAAACCGCTTCAACTTTATGAATCTTATAGCTTTTAGTTTTCCTTTTCCCTTGAACAGTATTACCGACAATATATTTCATTATTTAAAATATTTCTTACTGTTGAAGGAGACCAATTGTATGTATTATCTTTTATCCCATAATTATTATAATTTTGTTTTAATTCTATCTTTTTGTGTCCTGTTGGATTTAAAATTCCTAAATCATTTAGTCTGTGACAAATTGCTATTTTCCCTAATCCTTCATTTACATTCCAATAAAATATTTTTCTTACTATTTCTGCAACACTTTCATCTATTATCAATTTATGCTTATCTTTTGGATCTTTTAAATATCCATATACTGGAAATGCTCCTATAAATTCTCCTTTTTTCTTTTTTCCATTCAATGATGTTCTTATTTTTATTGATGTATCCCTTGCATATTCGTCATTTATTAAATTTTTAAATGGTATTAAAATGGTATTTGTACTCGCCGGATTTTTATAACTATCTACTTGATCATTTATAGCTATAAACCTTATATTAAAAAGTGGAAATACTTGCTCAATATAATTACCTACCTCTATATAATTTCTTCCTAATCTTGATAGGTCTTTTACTATTACACAATTAATATTCCCGTTTTTTATATCTTTTAATAATCTCTGAAAACCAGGTCTATTAAAATCAGTACCAGTAAATCCATCGTCTATATAAGTATCATAAACTATTAAATCTTTATGTTCTTTTATAAATTCATTTAATAGAGTTTTTTGGCTAGTTATACTGTTACTTTCTTGCTTTTCTTCTCCATTATCTTCATCTTCTTGTGAAAGTCTTATATATAGTGCAGTTGACCATATTTTTTCTTCAATAGCAGACGAACTCACATTAGAATATTTAGATTTTCTTCCTGGCATAATTAATCACATTCCTTATCTATACCATAAATTTTGTTAGGCAATTTCAGTGTTCCTTCATCTTTTAACAATTCAAATTAATTTGTTTTTTATAATGTTCTTTATACAATCTTCAAATTTTATCTTGTTCTTTGAATATTCAAAATAAATAGTTGTATCACCGACCTTTATACTGTATGGATTGTCCGTTTTATTTAAATATTCTTCCAGTTTATTTTTCATAATTAATTATTTTCCTTTCTCCAGTCACAAATTTTTCAACCTTAAAATACCTTTTATAATTGATATTTAAATTTATTAGAAGTTTTTAATAATTATTACAATTTTTTTATTAAGCCAAGACAAAACGGATAACTCTGCTGAGTTATCCGTTTTCTATTTATTATACTATTTACTATAAATTATTAAAAAACTCTTTTGTAAGCTCTTCTTCATATACATATTTTCCATTTTTATACCTTAATATAGAGTCATTACTAATTTTATTCATTAATTCTTTTGATATATTTGTTTCTTCAAATATTACATTACTATCTTTATTTTGCAAATATACTCCATTAGAACTACGATCCACTACTTGATATAATGTATTTTCTTTCCTATATTGGTCTAACCTTTCGTTTTGAGCTTTTGAAATTTCTTTAGCATAATTTTCAATTTCATTCATAATATTTTTAGTAAGAGTGTTATCTATCTTAAATTCACCATTTACTTTTAGCAATACTTTATCTACTGAAATACCATTAGGTAACTCATTTTCAGAAAGATAAAAAGAATTGCTTTTTCCTGTATTATTAAACTCAAGAATTTGGTATGTATCTTTAAAAGTATTTTTGTAAGCAGTATAATATAAACTTTCTCCATCTTTCAAATTTCTAGCTTCATTTTCCAATATTTCATCTCTTTTTTGTTTTAAACTTTTAGATGAGGTTGAGTTTAAACAATATTCTTTTTCTATACTATTCATATTTAAAATTTCACTATTATCCTTTCCTTTAGAATTAGCTAAATACGTTGATAACTCTGTAATAAAATTTTGAATTAAATCACTCTCCTTTACTTTAGTAACTAAATCATTAAAAAAATCCAAATTCAATAGGCATCACCTTTCTACATTTATAATTTGTTTTTGTGGAAAATAATTGTTACTAGAAAATGTAACAAAAAGAATTAAACTATAAACATTATATAGCCTACTGTCTTTTATGTCAATCTTTTTTATTATATAAATAATTCAATTACTTTATTCTTTTGAACTTTCTCCTGTTTTATAATCAATTTTAATACCTGGTTCCACATTATAAACATAGACATTAAAGCATACTCCTTGTCCATTATCTTCTACAGAATAGGCTTCTAAAGTAACTCCACTTGCCACAAAATTTTCTCCTTCAAAAATAGGAGTTACCCTATATAAAACATGATTATTTTCATTTTCTTCTATATAGTCTGCAATTTGATTTTCGAAAGGTAACATTCCATCTACATTAAAATATCTAGTTCCTGTAATTAAATTTTTTTCATTTGCATCTTCATCCGATAACTGATAACCTATTAAATGGCATCTGTTATATAAATATTCTCCATCATATTCTGCTTGAACCCACCCTGTAGGTTTTACACTACTTATGCTTCCTCGTTCATCACCCTCTGGTGGCATTGTTTCTTTGCAAATATTAGAATATGCAACTCCACATCTTCCTAAATAATCTAATTCACTATATTTTTCAAAAGCTGTGGTAGTATATTCACTTTCTGAAAAATATGGAATATTATTATTTAATTCCACATAAATTTGACCTGTATATTCTGGTATCTCATCTAAATTTGAATATACAGGAATAGCATTTTCATTTGGATTATAATTTATATCTTTATAAACAAAACCTGCTATAATAACTACAATTATACTAAATAATGCATAGATTAATTTATTCATACTTTTGGTTCTTTTTCGACTCATTTTAGTTTCATTCCCTTCTACATTTTTTTATATTCTATTTTTCCCTATTTTCTAAATTTCATAGTAACATATTTATATTTTTTTGCAATCTATATTTTGGTAAATAAAATACATTCTAATATCTTATCTAGTTCATTCATAAATTTAAAATGAGTTGTAATTTTCTTATCTTCATGAACTTCTATGTAATTAATTACTCTGTTATAATATCTCTATCATGAAATTCAACATTTCATATATATCTATGCTTACATTTTTTATTCCTCTAAAGTCATTTATTCTTATATTTGTTATTTTCATAAATATCCCTTTCAAAAATACTTTTTATTTCTTCATCTTCATTTTCATAATTTCTAACAATTTCTTCTATATCATTATTCTTATTAAGATAGTTAATATTACTTTCTATATAACTATCTATATCTATAGCTTCCTCTATCTGTTCAACACTTATTTCTTCTTCATTTATTGTAATATAATTTGAAAATCTGTCAAGCATATCTAACACTTTATCATATATATAATTAGATAATTCTGTGCTTACTTTATCCCTAATGGTTCCTGTTCCATTTTCCGTATAATTTTTTATTTCGTCTACACTTGCCTTTTCCACAACTTCATATGTTGAATTATCAAGATTTATTTCTGCTTCTTTTTGTATTTCGTTTTCAATTTCTATTATTATATATTGTTTAAATAAATCTATTATGTTATTAAATTCAATTGAATCTATCATATCATTATAAGCTAACTTAATGCCTTCATTATATTTTCAGCTATTCTATTGATAACTGGTACTACAACACTATTTCCCGCTTGTTTATATAATCTCGCATCACTCATATCTGTTGGCAATTTATAATATTTTGGATAACCCTGTGCATAAAAACATTCTATTGGTGTTAATTTTCTTATACCAAATTTTGTTTTTATTAGCGGTACATTGTGTCCGCCCTTCTCCCATATTGGCTGTTAATGTTGGTACTAAATTACTTTGATTCTTCCTTACATATTTTCTTCTCCATTGATAAACAGTATTTTCATCATCCATCTCTTCTGTTAATAATTCATATATGTTGCCTTTATATTTTCCTTCTGTATAATAATACTTATCATCCACTTTCGTTTCAAAATTGAAAACATCTTTTATGCTTTTATCTAATGGAATCGGCAATGGCATTTGAAATTTATCATAATCCTTTTTATCTCTAAAAGCTATTATATAAATTCTTTCTCTATTTTGCGGTATGTCTCCGTACTCACAGGCATTTAATACTTGACATTTTATTTTATCTTTATATCCCGCTTTTTCTAATCTATCAATTATTGTTTTAAATGTATTACCTCTATCATGCCCTACTAAATTTTTTACATTTTCTAAAAATATTACTCTAGGCTTTCTTTCTTTGAATATTCTTTCCATTTCAAAGAATAAATCTCCAGTTCTGTCATCAGCAAATCCTTTTCTGTATCCTGCTACTGAAAAAGAAGTACAAGGGAATCCTCCTACCATTATGTCAAATTCTGGTATTTCGTTTAGTTTAACGTCATGTATATCTCGACAATCTACTTTTGTATTAAAATTCTTTTCATAAGTTTCTACAGCATATTTATCAAATTCATTAGCATAAGCTATTTCACATTTATTGGTTTCTAAAAATCCTAAATCTATTCCTCCAACACCTGCAAAAAGACTACAAATTTTATACATAATTTATTTTCCCCTTTTCTTTTGCGGCACGCCGCATTTTTTATCTATAAAAGAACAAAAGAGGCATGATTAAAACTTTATGACATTTTAGAGAACTTATATGCCTCGTATTTGTTCGCGTGCGAAAATTTCGCAGAAATTTTCTGTACAATATTCTAAATGAATAGAAAATTTATTTTCTATTCATTTAGTCAGAGTAATTAACACTCTGCCTTTCATACTTCCTCAACTATTTTTCCTCTTCTAATATTAAAGGTTACAGTTGGTTCTAGCTTTCTTGCTTCAATTACTGATTGTATTATACTTAAATGTGGTCTTTTACCTACCTTTTGATAATCTCCCACTGTAGCTGTTTTTGATACTGGTATTTTCTTTAATTCTTCTGAGTTTATTCCTGTATCATATACAAACAACATATTTAAGTCTAAATCAAATCTTAAAAATACTAAATCATCAAAATCACATTTTGGTCCAAAACTGCTTAGGTCATATTCATAATTGCTTGTAGCTTTAAACTCTATTTTCTTACCATCAAGAGATTTTGCATCTCCTCCTGAACGTTTATTCCAAAGAAGATTTAAACAATAGCAACCCATAGGTTCGCTTATTGCATCTGGCATATTAATTCCTCTTGATACTAAACTTTTTACATATGTATTTAAGTCTTTCCACTTAAAATATGCATCACATGTTTCTTGAATTCTTGGTTCGTCTATTTTTATTAAATATTCGTCGTTCATATCTTCACCTATCTCGAGTGTTATTACTCTTGATA
>CALXPY010000016.1 GCA_944390395.1 uncultured Clostridia bacterium
GAAAATTTGACAAAAAAATTAAGCATTTTGAATGCTTTCAGAATTCTCACATATGAAAAAGTGTTTAAAACCCGAGTAATTATATTTTGCTATTATCAATAGTACAAGTTTTTTAAAAAGAAATTCAAAAAATAGTTGTAAATTATTGCATAAATTGGTATACTATAGATGTATAGAAATATATAATATGAATGAATAAGGAAAAGGAGGGTTCTTTATGGAAGAAAATAAAGAATTAAATGAAGTACTAGAAGAAAAAGGGGAAAACATAGAAGATAATTCTAATATAAGAATAGCAGATGATGTTGTAGCTGTAATAGCAGGTGTTGCAGTATCAGAAGTTCCTGGAGTAGCAGAAATGTCTGGAGGATTTGCTGGAGGAATTTCAGAAGTTTTAAGTGGAAAGAAAAATTTATCTAAAGGTATTAAAGTGGAATCAAGTGAAAAACAAACTAAAATAGATGTTAATATTATTGTAGAATATGGTATAAGAATACCAGATGTAGCTTTTGAAATACAAAATAGAGTAAAAAAAGCAGTAGAAAGTATGACTGGCTTAAAAGTTACACAAATTAATGTAAATGTACAAGGTGTAAATACAGATAATAAAGATTTAGTTGTAAATAACGAAGAAAAGTAATTGCAAATGAAAGGCACTATCAAGTTTACAGTGCCTTTTTAAATAGAATGGAGGAAAAATATGAAAATAATAGATAAAACAGGATTAACCTTGTTTTCAACATTAATGCTTATAATATCAATCATTTCATTATTATTAATATTTGGAGTATTAGAAACAAGTTGGATTTTTGATATAATAGATGTAATTTTAGTAAATACAGTAGCAAGAAATATTTGGTTAGGACTTAATATATTCTTTATTATTCTTGCTATAAAATGTATATTCTTCGAATCAAGTTCAAAAGAAAGAACTGAATATAAAAATGGAATATTACTAGAAAATTCTGATGGAAAACTTTTAATAACAAAAGATACATTAGAGAATTTAGTTAATGGTATTGTAAAAGGTTTTGATAGCGCAGAAAATGTAACAACAAGAGTAGAATTAGATAAAGAGAATAATGTTAGAGTATTTGTAAATTTAAGCGTTAAGGAAAATGCTGTTATAAAAGAGTTATCAACTAATTTACAAACTAAAATAAAAAATAGTATAAAGAGAACTTCAGATTTGGAAGTAAAAGAAGTTAATATAAAAATTAAAGATATTGAACCTGTAAAAAATATAGTACAGGAGTAAAGGAGGTTTTTAATGAACGATCTTAAAACAATTTTTAATAAATATGGAGGAGCAATAATAGGGTTCGTTGTAGGACTTCTTTTAGCAATAATATTATTTTGCACTAGTTTATACAAATTCGTAATTGGAATTGCATTAATTATAGCATGTATATATTTTGGTAATTATGTACAAGTAAATAAAGCAGAGATTAAAGAAAAAACAAAAAAATTTATAGATAGATTATAGAGGAGTAACGGCTATATGAATAGATCAGAAACAAGAAATATGGCATATAAATTGTTATATAGTTTAGAAATACAAAAACCAGAAAAAAATGAAATACAAGAACAAATAGAAATATTTATAGCAAATAATGATATAACTGAAAATAATGTAAAAGATTACATATATGATGTAATAAATGGTATATATGAAAATGAAGATAAAATTATACCAATTATAGAAAAAAATTTAAAAGATGAATGGACAATAGATAGAGTTTCAAAAACAAATTTGTCTATATTAAAATTAGCTACTTTTGAGATTATATATTCAAAGCTACCATATAAAGTAGTAATAAATGAGGCAATAGAGCTAGCCAAAAGATATGGAGACGATAATTCATACTTTTTTGTAAATGGTATATTGGCAAATATTGTAAAAGAATTAAAATTAGAGGACTAGGAGAAACCAATGGAATATAATCCGATTACTGTTACAGAACTAAATAAATATATAAAAAACAAATTTGATAAAGATAATTTTTTCGAAAATGTTCTAATAGAAGGGGAAATTTCAAATTATAAAAGGCACTATACAGGACATTTATATTTTACCTTGAAAGATGAAAATTCGTTAATTAAATGTGTAATGTTTAAAACATATACTTCACATTTAGATGTTGAGCCTAAGGATGGCATGAAAGTACTTGTATTAGGAACGGTTTCTGTATATGAAAGAGATGGTGTGTATCAAGTATATGCTAAAGCTATAAAAGAATATGGTGGAATGGGAGATTTGCATAAAGCTTATGAAAAATTAAAGGAAAAATTAGAAAAAGAAGGGTTATTCGATACTGCACATAAAAAGAAAATACCTTTTGCGCCTAAATGTATAGGTGTACTTACTTCAAATACTGGATCAGTAATAAGAGATATAATAAATGTTTCTACTAGAAGAAATCCGAATGTATATTTAAAGTTACTGCCAGTGCCAGTACAAGGAGAAGGTGCTAGCAAAAAAATAGCAGAGGGTATTGAGAGAATGAATAATGAAAAACTGGCAGATGTTATTATTATAGCTAGGGGTGGTGGATCATTAGAGGATTTATGGCCATTTAATGAAGAGATTGTAGCAAGAGCTATATATAATTCAGAAATTCCAATAATATCCGCAGTGGGGCATGAAACAGATTTTACAATTTCTGATTTTGTTGCAGATCTAAGAGCACCTACGCCTTCTGCTGCAGCAGAATTAGCAGTACCAGATGTTAAAGAATTGAAAATAAAATTAGATGTTTACGAGAAAAGATTAAAACAAGATTTATTAAAAAAAGCACAGTTGATGAGATTAAGATATGAAAAATGTTTATCTAGTAGAGCATATAAAGAACCGTTCCAAAAAATAAATGAAAAATATATGTACATAGACATGAAAATTAAAGTAATGGAAAATAAAATAGAAGACAAAATAAAAAGTTCTAAATTAGAGTATGTGAATATTACATCTAAATTAGATGCATTAAGTCCTTTAAAAACTTTGGTAAGAGGATATAGTATAGTTAGTTTAAATGGCAAAGTGATATCAAATGTGAAAGAGCTTAAGCAAAATGATGAAGTAGATATAAGAATGCAAAATGGAAATATAAAAGCCAAAATACTATAAGAAATATGGAGGTAAATATGAAAAATAAAGCAATAAAAAGAGGAATAATAGTTTTAGCTATTATAATATTATTGTTCTTAATTATATTCTTTGTATATGATTCTTTTAAAACTCAACCAATAAATACAGATGCAATGCCAGAACAAAATATTGTAGAAGATGCTAACAAAGGGCTTGAAAATATAATAGACCAAGCTTATAACAACCAAGAAAACAATATGGTAGAAAATAATGTAGAAGAACCTAATAATGAAGAAGAAAACGTGGAAGAAGAAAATGTACAAAGTGATAATGAAGAAGAAAATAATCAAGAAAAGGATCCATTAATAAGCAGAGAAGAGAAAGCGATAGAATTAGCTAAAGAGGCATGGGGAAGTGCTTCGGGAGTTATTTTTACTTGCCAGGGAATACAACAAGATGGCACCTATGTTGTAGGCGTATATAAATCAGCTGGATCGAGAGCAGAGCAATTATATATTGTTAATGTGGATACAGGAGTTGTTACAGAGAGATAATAATAACATAGAATTATATTTAGGCTTTGGTATAGGAAGGTGAATAATGATGGAAGAAGAATTAACTTTTGAAGAAATAATGAAAAAACTAGAAGAGATAACCATGGAATTAGAAAATGGTGACTTAGATTTAGAAAAATCAGTTAGTAAATTTGAAGAAGGAATGAAACTTTCTAAAAAATGTAATGAAATTCTAGAAAATGCAGAAAAAAGGATATCAGTATTAATAGAAAAAGATGGAAAGTTGGAAGAAAAAAACTTTATAGAGGAAGAGGAGTAAAATGTTAAAGGGGATTATTGACTTTATAGTAGAATACAAATACATAGTTGTACCATTTTGTGTGTGGTTTTTTATACAATTATTTAAATTGATTACAGAAATAATAAAAACAAAGAAGTTTAACTTTAAAAAAATAATGCAAGCGGGTGGTATGCCTAGCTCTCATACTGCAGTAGTAGTTTCATTAACTACTATGGTAGGAAAAAGTGAAGGAATAACTTCTCCTATATTTGGTGTTGCTTTAATTTTTGCTTTTATAGTCATGTATGATGCAGCAGGTGTGAGAAGAGCAGCGGGAAAACAAGCTGAACTATTGAATAAAATTGTAAATACACCAGGGTTAACAGGCGTAGAAGTTTCAGAAAAGTTGGTAGAAGTTTTAGGACATACTCCTGTACAAGTATTTGTAGGAGCTTTAATAGGCATAATAGTTGGTCTGATCGTATAAATATAAGTTTTAAAGGAGGTAGCTATGGAAGATATAGAGATTGCAAGAAATATAAAATTGAAAAATATTGTAGAAGTAGCAAATAAAATTGGTATAGATGAAAAAGATTTAGAAATGTATGGAAAATACAAAGCTAAAATTAATGCAAAAAAGTATATAGAAAATAAAAAGAATGGAAAATTAATTTTATTAACAGCAATTAATCCTACTCCATTAGGAGAAGGAAAAACAACCATAGCTATAGGATTAGCAGATGCTTTAAATAGATTAGAAAAAAAATCTATTCTTGCATTAAGAGAACCTTCATTAGGGCCTGTTTTTGGAATAAAAGGCGGAGCTACTGGAGGAGGATATGCGCAAATAGCACCTATGGAAGACATTAATTTACACTTTACTGGTGATATTCATGCAATAACTTCTGCAAATAATTTATTATCAGCTATGATAGATAATCATATTTACTTTGGAAACAAATTAGGTTTTGATAAAGTTACGTGGAAAAGATGTGTAGATTTAAATGATAGACAATTACGTGTTGTAAATACAGGCTTATCTGGAGAAAAAAATGTTGTACCACGTGAAGATGGATTTGATATTTCTGTTGCTTCAGAAATTATGGCAATATTTTGTTTAGCTACGGATATTAAAGATTTAAAAAGAAGAATTGGTAATATTGTAATTGGATATAATAAAGAAAATAAACCAATTACTGCAAGAGATTTAAAAGCAGATGGTGCTTTAACAGTATTGTTAAAAGATGCTTTAAATCCAAATCTTGTACAAAGTCTAGAACATACACCAGCAATAGTACATGGTGGACCATTTGCAAATATTGCACATGGATGTAATAGTATAATTGCTACTAAATTGGCTCTAAAATTAGGAGATTATGTAGTGACAGAAGCAGGATTTGGAGCAGATTTAGGAGCAGAAAAATTCTTAGATATAAAATGTAGAAAAGCTAAAATTTCTCCAGATGTAGTAGTATGTGTTGCTACAATAAAGGCACTTAAATATCATGGAGGAATGGAAATAGAAAAAATAAAAGATGAAAATATAGATTATTTAGAAAAAGGTATTTCAAATCTTTTAAAACACATAGATAATTTAAAAAATATTTATGGATTAAATGTTGTTGTGGCCATTAACAAATATACTAGTGATACAAATAATGAAATAGAATTCTTAAAAAATAAATTAGATGAAAAAGGAATAGAGTTAAGTTTAGTAGAAAGTTGGGAAAAAGGTGGAAATGGAGCAATTGATTTAGCACAAAAGGTTATAAATCTAGCGGAACAGAAATATAACTTTAACTATGCTTATGATTTAGAACAAAGTATAGTTTCTAAAATAAAACAAATTGCTACTAAAGTATATGGAGCAGAAGATATTGAAATTTCTGAAAGTGCAATAAAAAAAATAGAAAACATAGAAAAATTAGGATATGGACATTTACCTATTTGCATTGCAAAAACGCAATATTCACTTTCTGACGATCCAAAAAACTTAGAATGTAGAGAACCATTCAATATACATGTTCAAGATGTAATATTAAAAGCAGGCGCTGAATTTATAGTAGTAATTACGGGAAAAATTTTTACAATGCCAGGATTACCACGAGTACCAGCAGCAGAAAAAATAGATATAGATGAAAACGGAAATATTGTAGGAATTTTTTAAAATAAATTTTGTATAAATACACCAATTCTGGTTAGAATAATTTTAGAAAATTATTCTAATTTGGAAAGTGGTGTATTTTTTATGAAAAAAAATAGAAAAAGAATAATAAGTATAATTTCAATTTCATTAGTATTTATACTTTTTATATCATATAATATATTTTTTAGAAATGATACAGTAGATGCTTTATCTAAGTATGGATCTAGAGGGGAAGAAGTAAGGCAAATTCAAACAAAATTAAAACGTTGGGGATATTATGACGGAAATGTTGACGGAATTTATGGAAGTCAGACACTTGCAGCTGTAAAATACTTTCAAAGAAAAAATGGTTTAAAAGTAGATGGAATAGCAGGAAAAAATACATTAGAAGCAATGGGGATATATAGTTCTTCCTCTTCTTCAAGTGGATCTAGTTCTAGCAATTCTAATGATTTAAATTTATTAAGTAGAATAATTTATGGGGAAGCAAGAGGAGAACCTTATGAAGGACAAGTAGCAGTAGGAGCTGTTGTATTAAATAGAGTAAGAAGTAGTTCTTTTCCCAATACTATAGCAGGTGTTATATACCAAAGTGGTGCATTTGTTGCAGTAAGTGATGGCCAAATAAACAAGACCCCAAATAGTACAGCCAAAAAAGCAGCACAAGATGCTCTAAATGGATGGGATCCAAGCAAAGGAGCAATCTATTATTTTAACCCGAAAACAGCAACTAATAAATGGATATGGTCAAGACCAATGACTGTAACAATAGGTAATCATAGATTTTGTAAGTAAATAACTTAAAATAGGTATAAAAATATAATTTTTATACCTTATTTTTTTTAGTTAACAGTATAGGAAAAGGCATTGCAAAAAAGTGATTTATACTTGACAAAAATAACACATATTGATAATATAATTAAGAAACAAGAAGTATTTCTTTTGGAGGAGAAATGATTATATATCCTAAAACATATTTTAACAGCATAAAAGATATAGATTTAAAATTTTTGAAAAAAAATGATTTAAAAGGATTATTATTAGATGTTGATAATACATTAATAGATTATAATAAAAATATTTTAGAGGGTGCTGAAATTTGGGCTAAAGAATTAAAAGAAAATGGAATAAAGTTATGCATTCTTTCAAATTCTAATAAAATTAATAAAGTTGAAATGGTAGCAAAAAAATTAAATATTCCTTTTATATTTTTTGCAAAAAAACCATTAAAATATGGTTTTAAAAAAGGCGCAAAAATACTACGGATTAGAAAATAAAAATATTGGAGTTGTTGGAGATCAACTTTTTACAGATATTATTGGAGCGAATAGATGTAAGATGTACCCTATTTTAGTAAATCCAATAACAGAAAAAGACATATTAATTACAAAAATAAAAAGGCCAATAGAAAATTGGATTATAAAAAGATATAAAAAACAAATTGGAGGAAAATAAAAATGTACATAAATGATATACATATAATAAGCTATGTGTTAGTTGGAATTTTGGGGTTGTTTGTTGGGCAATTTGTAGATTGGTGTAACCAAAGATTGCCAGAATATAAAAAAGTATTTTCAAAAGATTTTTTTAAGGTATATTTAAAAGAAACAAAGCCAAAATACTTATTAATGCTTATTGTTGCTGTACTATATATAGGAACTTTATATTTTAATGGTTTAAATATAGAATTTGTTAAATATATTATTTTAATACCAATGCTCGTTTCAGCATTTATGATTGATTTAAAATTACAAATAATTCCAAATAGATTAACATTAACAATATTTGAAGTTGGATTAGTATTTATGTTTATAAGTGGTCTAGCTAATATGAGTATTGGAATAAGTGTGTTTATAGACAATCTACTTGGAATGATAGTTGGAGGAGGAATTTTCCTACTAATAACACTAATAGGTGGTTTAATAGCTGGTAAAGAGGCAATGGGATTTGGTGACGTTAAATTAATGGGAGCTTTAGGACTAATTATTGGATGGCAAAAGATAATAATTGTATCAGTTTTAGCATTTTTATTAGCAGCTATTGTAAGTATAGTAATATTATTAAGCAAAAAGAAAAAAGCAAATGAGTATATACCTTTTGGACCTTTTATAGTACTTAGTACTATGTTAACAATATTTGTACCAACTGATGTACTAATAAACGTTCTTTTAAAGATATTTACATTAGGCATGTATTAAAATATGTAATAGTAGGTGGGGCAGATGAATACAAAAATAAAATGGTTAAGGGATAAAATAAATGGATTAAATATGCAAGGTATGATAGTTTCAAATCCTATAAATGTAAGGTATCTTACAGGAATAGATGCTGAAGGAATATTACTAATTACAAGAAAAGAAAATTTTTATATTACAGATAGTAGATATATAGAAGAAGTTAATAAAATACTTACTATTGATGATGGAATTGTAGTGTATAATATATCAAATTTATGTAGAGAAGATTATGAAAATTTTTTCTTGTTTTGTGAAAATGTTGGATTTGAAGAAAAATACGTTACATATTACATGTATAAAGAGCACAAACAAAAGTATCAAATAAATAATTTTGAAGAAACAGAGAATTTGCTTGAAAAGCAGAGAATGTTAAAAGATGAAGATGAAATAGAAAAAATAAAAACTGCTTGTAAAATAACTGATGAGTGTTTTGAATACCTTAAAGGTTATATTAAAACTGGAAAAACAGAAAAACAGATAGCAATTGAAATTGAAAAATTTTTTGTGGAAAATGGAGCAGATGGCTTAGCATTTGATACTATTGTTGCATCGGGAAAAAATTCATCAAAGCCACATGCAAAACCTTCAGATAGAATTATTCAATCTGGAGATATTCTTACAATAGATATGGGATGTAAATATAAAGGTTATTGTTCAGATATGACAAGAACTATATTTGTAGGTTATGTACCAGAAAATATGAAAAATGTATATGATTTAGTTTTAAAGAATCAAATTCAAGTTTTAGAAGAATTGAAAGAGGGTAGTAATATTCGTTCTATTTCTAAAAATGTAGAATATAGTTTGAAGTTAAACGGATATACATTATTACATAGTTTAGGTCACGGAGTGGGATTAGAAGTTCACGAGATACCATACATAAATCCAAAGCATGATTATAATCTTAGAGAAAATATGGTGATAGCAATAGAACCAGGTGTTTATATTCCTGATAGTTTTGGTGTTAGAATAGAAGATACTGTTTTAATAACAAAAAATGGATGTGAAATTTTAACAAAATCTGACAAAAATTATGTAATTGTTGATAAAGAAGTGTAAATGCTTGATTTTATAGCTAAAATGATGTATAATATTATGAGTTTTTTGAATAAAGTTATAGAAAGGGGAAATAATAATGGCAGAAGTATATATGGCAGGAGATTTTAGAAATGGAACAACATTTGAAATGGATGGAAATGTTTTTAAAGTAGTTGAGTTTCAACATGTTAAACCAGGAAAGGGAGCAGCTTTTGTAAGAACAAAATTAAAAAATGTAATAACAGGAGCAGTTTTAGAGAAAACATTTAATCCATCAGAAAAATTTCCAGGAGCAGAAATAGAGAAAAAAGAAATGCAATACTTATATAATGATGGTGATATCTATTATTTTATGGATAATGAAACTTATGAACAATTACCATTAAATAAAGAGCAAATAGGTGATGGCTTAAAATTTATGAAGGAAAACATGAATGTAAAAATGTTATCTTATAAAGGAAATGTTTTCTCTGTAGAGCCACCAATGTTTGTTGAACTAGAAGTTACATATACAGAGCCAGGTTTTGCAGGTAATACAACAACTACATCAGGAAAACCTGCAACATTAGAAAATGGTTATGTAATTAATGTACCATTATTTGTTAATATTGGTGATGTTATTAAAATAGATACTAGAACTGGCGAATATATGGAAAGAGTTTAATACTAGGAGGAAAAAATAAATTACATGGCAGATTTGAAAAATAAATATCAAGCTATAATAAATGATTTAGATAAAATTATTTCAGATAAGAATGAATTAGAAATTGTAAAATCTAAAGTTAATGAATTAACTATGATGTTTATGGACGTTATAGATAGATTAACATTTTTAACTGTAGAAAGAATAGACAAACTTGAACAAGAACAAAAAAATATTGAAGATAGAATAAATAAAGTTCAAAATTCTGTAACTGGAATAGAAAGTGACATATATGATGAAGATGACGAAAGTGAAGATGAAAGTTATGAATTTGAAATAGTATGTCCTTATTGTAATTATGAATTTGTAGCTGATATAGATTCAAGTATGAAGGATGAAATTAAATGTCCAGAATGTAATAATATAATAGAATTAGACTGGGATAATGATGACGAAGAATGTTCTTATGATTGTTCAAATTGCAAAAGTGCAACTGTGAATGAAGAAGAAGAAAATTATAATTTAAAAAATAATAAAAAAGAAGAAGACAATGAAGAAGAAGATAATATAGAAGATGACGATATGTAATTAATTATATAAATTTAGAGGATTAATATATTCATTGTTAATTCTTACACCTAAATGTAGGTGAGGACCAGTGGTAGCTCCATTAGTGGGGTTACCATTTTCGTCTTTATACTGGTTTCCAGCTACGCCATAAACATTTTTAGGACCAACAAAGCCAATTACTTGGCCTTTTTTTATTATATCTCCCTTTTTTACAATATAATTAGGCGAAACATGGCAATAAGTTATTTTCATATTATTTATTGAAAGTGTAATAGTATATCCTCCGCCTCCTAAAAATCCTGTGAATGTTATTTTGCCATCTGTAATAGCTATTAGTTTGCTTCCTTCTGGAGCACCAATATCTAATCCTTTATGATAAGATGAAGCACCTGCAGTCGGAGAATATCTATTTCCAAAATAAGATGTTATGGTAGTATATCCAGGTGTTGGCCATAAATAATCAGATCCATTTATAGAAAAATCATAATAAGTTTTATCAAATACTAAATTGTCATAGGAAAATGAATTTGTGAAAAAGCAAGAAATAAAAATTACAAAAAATATAATAACAAGAATAAAGATATTTAAAGATTTAAAAAAACTACTAGACATAAAACCTCCTTTTCTAGTAGCCCCCGATTATAAATAAAATTCTATTTTTTAAATGCGAAAAATTTGCTTATAAAAAAGTTCAATATTATTACAATTACAGTCATTATTGATTTACTAACAATTGGTGGAATAGGACAATATTTAAATAATAGTGCACAACCAATTGACTCAATTGCCATTGTAAACAATCTTCCTAATATAAATCTACAAAATTCAATAAAATTAGAACCAAAATCTTTAGATTTTGTACGGAATACAAAGTTTTTATTAGTAAAATAAGCAAATAGAACAGATAGAACAATAGCGATATTGTTAGCTAAATTTTCCTCTATATGAAGAAAAGTTAACATTAAATAGAATGAACCAATATTTACTGCTGTAGTTAATACACCGAATACTGCATATAAAATTATTTCTCTCGTAAGAAATTTTTTTGCTAATTCTTTTATTTTTTTCATATTTAATTCCATTCCTTCCAAAGATACAAAATCCGCTCAAATGCTTAGCTTAATATTAATATAAAAGTCGAACACCTATAATGTTCGACTTCTTAATTGGCAGGGGTACTAAGATTCGAACTCAGACTTGTGGTTTTGGAGACCATCGTGCTAACCATTGACACTATACCCCTATTTATAAAATTTTATTAGGTACCTATATATATTAGCATAAATTTTAATCTTATGCAATAGTTTTTTTAAATTTGTTAAATTGCAGATAAAAAATAAATAAAAAAAATAAAAGGTATTGACAGTTGAGTATCCATTCACATATAATATAGTAAATTGAATAAATGCTCAACTATATAAAGGAGGATATGCTAATGTCTAAAAATGAATTTATATGTGATTGTAATGTTATACATCGAGATGTTGTCGATAATACAATAAAAAACTTGCCAGAGTCGGAAATATTTTATAAACTTGCAGAATTTTTTAAAATCCTTGGAGATACAACAAGAGTAAAAATATTATTTGCACTTGATCAAAATGAAATGTGTGTATGTGATATAGCAAATGTTCTTGGAATGAGTAAGTCTTCTATTTCACATCAATTAGGCACTTTGAGAAGAAGTGGTATAGTTAAATGTAGAAAAGAAGGAAAGGAAGTATTTTATATGTTGGATGATGAACATGTAAAAGAAGTTTTTGAAATTGGTATGGAACATATTGAGCATAGAAAATAAAGGAAAGGATAGAAAATAAATATGAAGAAAAAAGGAATTAAGATTATTATTTCACTTATATTATTTATAATAGCTTTTTTAATGAATTTTAATAATGTATGGATAAATAATGGAATATATATTTTGGCATATATTATTGTTGGATTTGAAATTATTAAAGAGGCAGTGGAAAATATAATCAAAGGGAAAGTTTTTGATGAAAATTTTTTAATGACGATTGCAACAATTGGAGCCTTTGGAATTGGAGAATTTCCAGAAGCTGTTGCAGTAATGTTATTTTATCAAGTAGGAGAATTATTTCAAAGTTATGCAGTGGATAAATCTAGAAAATCAATTGCTAGTTTAATGGATATAAGACCAGACTATGCAAATGTAGAAAGAAATGGAATAATTGAAAAGGTAGATCCTTATGATGTAGAAATAGACGAAATTATAGTTATAAAACCTGGAGAAAAAGTTCCGTTGGATGGCAAAGTAGTAGAAGGAAAATCTTGTTTAGATACTAAAGCATTAACTGGAGAATCACTGCCTAAAGAAATTATGGAAGAAAGTGAAGTACTAAGTGGTTGTATTAATTTAAACGGAGTTATAAAAGTAAAAGTAAGTAAAAAATTTGCAGAATCAACAGTAAGCAAAATTTTAGATTTAGTTGAAAATGCTAGCAGTAAAAAATCAAAATCAGAAAATTTTATTACTAAATTTGCACATTATTATACACCAATAGTAGTTATAATTGCAGTAATACTTGCAATAGTACCTCCACTAATTATACAAGATGCTTCATTTTCAGACTGGTTGTATAGAGCGTTATCATTCTTAGTTGTATCTTGTCCTTGTGCATTAGTTATTTCTATACCATTAAGTTTTTTTGGAGGAATAGGTGGAGCTTCTAAAATGGGAATTTTAATTAAAGGAAGTAATTATTTAGAAGCAATAGCTAATACAGAAATAGTTGTGTTTGATAAAACAGGAACATTAACAGAAGGAGTTTTTGAAGTACAAAAAGTTAATCCTATAGGTATAAGTGAAGAAGAATTGCTAAAAATAGCAGCATTTGCAGAAAATTATTCAAATCATCCTATTTCTTTATCCGTAAAAAAAGCTTACAACAAAGAAATTGATGAAAAACAAATTGTAAATGTTGAAGAATTACCTGGATACGGAATTATTGCAAAAATTGGAGAAAATGATGTATTAGTAGGTAATGAAAAACTGATGAACGAGCATAAAATAGAATTTTCTAAATGCAGTGAAATAGGAACTATTTTATATGTTTCATTAAATAAAAAATATGTAGGATATATTTTAATTTCAGATAAAATAAAAAACGATTCAGAAAAAGCTATAAAAACTCTAAAAAAGAATAATGTAAAACAAATTGTAATGTTAACAGGTGATAGAAAAAAAGTTGGAGAAAGTGTAGCAAAAAAATTAGGAATAGATAAAGTATATACTGAATTATTGCCTGATGGAAAAGTTAAAAAAGTGGAAGAACTATTAAAGGAAAAAAGTGAAAAAGGAAAACTTGCATTTGTCGGAGACGGAATAAATGACGCACCAGTTTTGGCACTAGCAGATATAGGTATTGCTATGGGAGGATTAGGAGCAGATAGTGCAATAGAAGCGGCAGATGTAGTAATTATGAATGATGAACCTTCAAGAATTGTTAATGCTATTAATTTGTCAAAGAAAACAATGAGAATTGTTAAAGAAAATATAATATTTGCGATATTAATAAAAGTTATTGTTTTAATATTAAGTGCTTGTGGATTATCTACAATGTGGGAAGCGGTATTTGCAGATGTAGGAGTTTCTATAATTGCAATATTAAATGCTTTAAGAGTATTAAGAGTAAAGAATAATAAAATTTATCATTAAAATTTTTATAGTATCTTTTATTTATAAAAAATAGAGTATATAATGTATGTAGAGAAAGGGAGGAGATTATTTATGAATAAAATAGAACTTAAAGTAAAAGGTATGGTCTGTGGAGGTTGTGAAAATAGAGTAAAAAATGCATTATCTACTATAGATGGAGTAGAGAGTGTAGAAGCTAGTTTTGAAACAGGTATAGTTACAGTTACTACAAACAAGGAACTTGACAAAAGTTTATTAGAGGATAAAATTGATGATATTGGATTTGAAGTTGTAAAATAAAATTAGGGTTGTGAAAGAATTGAAACTTAATTCTTTTACAGCCGATTTTATGCATCTAGAAAGGAATGAAAATAAAAGTGAAAAAGATAATTTTATCAATTGATGGAATGACCTGTTCAGCATGTTCTAATGGATTGGAAAAATATTTAAATAAACAAAACGGCATAATTGAAGCAAGTGTTAACTTAGTTATGGCAAATGCTACAATTATTTATGATGAGAATATATTAGATATTAATAAATTAAATGAATTTGTTAAGCAAGCAGGATTTAAAAGCTTAGGAGAATTTAAAGAAATAAATACGGAAAATAAGAACAAAAATGAAAAATTTAAATTTATAATTTTTACAATTCTAGCAATATTGTTAATGTGTATTTCTATGGGGCAAATGATTAATTTACCAATTGTAGATTTTTTAAATATGCATACTAATCCTATAAATTATACAATATGTTTATTTCTGTTTGCAGTAGCATTTATGATATATGGTTATGACATATTAAAAAATGGATATAAAAATTTAATTCATAAAACTCCTAATATGGATACATTAGTAGGAATTGGAGTAATAAGTAGCTTTTTATATAGTATATATAGTATGATTATGATAATAAAGGGAGATATTAATCACGTACATAACTTGTATTTTGAATCTACAGCTATAGTTATTTATTTCATAAAATTAGGTAGATATTTAGATGGAATAAGTAAAGATAAAACAAAAGAAGCTATTCAGAAATTAGTAAAATTAACTCCTAATCAAGCAACAGTCAAAGTAAATGGAAAGGAAAAAGTTGTTACTTTAGATGAGATTCACAAAGGTGATATTGTTATAAGCAAACCAGGAGAAAAAATAGCTGTTGATGGAGAGATAGTAGAAGGAGCAGCACATTTTGATGAATCATTTATAACAGGTGAGAGTAAACCAGCTAATAAAATAAAAGGAGATAAAGTTATAGCTGGAAGCATTAATTATGATGGATACGTCGAATATAAAGCAGAGAGAATAGGAAAAGAATCAACAATATCAGAAATTGTAAGGTTAGTAGTAGAGGCAAGTAATACAAAAGCTCCAATAGCCAAAATTGCAGATAAAGTTTCTGGATATTTTGTACCAACTGTAATTGTTTTAGCTATTCTAACATTAATAGTATATTTAATAATTGGATATGATTTTTCTGAAGCTTTAATAAGATTTGTAACCATATTAGTTGTTGCATGTCCTTGTAGTTTAGGTTTAGCAACACCACTTGCAATAGTAGTATCTGAAGGATTATGTGCAAGCAATGGCATTTTAGTTAAAAAAAGTGAAATATTAGAAAATGCCCAAAAAGTTGATACAATTGTATTTGATAAAACAGGAACACTAACTTATGGAAAATTAAAAATAGCAGAAGTAAAGAATTATAGTGATATGTCTGATAAAGAATTACTACAATTAGTTGGAAGCATCGAAAGTAAATCTACACACCCAATTGGAAAGGCTTTTGAAAATTATTTGGAGGAAAATAATCTTGAAAAGTTAGAAGTTAAAGAATTTGGAAATGTAGCTGGATATGGTATTATAGGAAAAGTAAGTGGAAAAAATTTTATAATAGGAAATTCTAAAATTTTAAAAGAGTATAATGTTTCTAATAATTATAATAAAGATGAAGAAGAACTTACTAAAAAAGGAAATAGTATAGTATATGTTGCAAATAAGGATAAAATATTAGCACTAATAGGAGTAAATGACATTATAAGAGAAAACGTAGCGGACGTAATAAAAGAGTTAAATAAAAATAAAATACATACAATTATGCTAACAGGAGATAACAAAGAAACTGCAGAAAAAATAGCAAAAGAAGTTGGAATAGAAAAAGTAATATCAAATGTATTGCCATCTGAAAAGACAAAGGTAATAAAAGAATTAAAAGAAAATAATAATTATGTTATGATGTGTGGTGATGGAATAAATGATAGTCCAGCTTTAGCAACTGCAAATATAGGCGTTAGTGTAAATAGTGGAACAGATATAGCAATGGATTCATCTGATGTAATATTAACAAAAAATGATTTAAAAAGTATACTTAATTTAATACATATAAGCAAAAAAACGGTAAGAAATATTAAGCAAAACCTATTTTGGGCTTTCTTTTATAATTGTTTAATGATACCAATAGCAATGGGACTATTTAATAATTGGGGGATTTCAATCAACCCAATGATTGCAAGTATAGCTATGATGTTTAGTAGTATAACTGTGATATTAAATACTTTAAGATTAAAAAGAATTAAATTACAATAGAAAAACCCCTGTATCATAAGAAATGATACAGGGGTAAAAGTATGTTATTACATTATCAATATAGAACCAGTTTTTGTTTCAACTGTTCCATGAACCACGTTGTCTCTAGACCTTCCTTTGTACCTGTTAATGACTTTGCCACTCATTGTCTTAGTAGTAATTACTGCGCTTGCATTACTACAAAAATCAAGGATAATATTACCACTTAGAGTGTATAGATCTAAGAAAACCTCACCTTTAGGTGAAATAAAGTAGTCTATATTGCCATTCTTTGTGTTAGCTGAACTTTTTTCAAAACTTGATGATGTTTTTAAATTACCATAGAGTGATTTAAAAGTTAAAGTTTTACAAATAATTCCAGAATACACAGTGGTATTCGAGGACATAGTGGTTATAGCTATCCTGTCGAAACGTTTTCGCGGTACTGCAACCGTGAGTATTAAGTCACCTACAGAAGAATCTTCTTTTGACGAATTTTGCTTGATAATTAATTCGTTATCAACGACCTTACATGAGAATGTGACGTTTACATTTGTTTTAACTTTACCATAAAGGTGGATGTTAATATTTGGAGAATCTGTTATTACAACATTTACTCTGGCAAATGTTGAATAAATTGAAAGATTCTGAATTCCAGTAGAGGTCAAAATCCGTTTTTTATCAATTTTTGCTAAAAAGTTATTACCATTGGATGGTTTATTCATTGCATCTTGATCCCCAAAAAACTTATTGATTGTCATACTTTTTCCTCCTAAATTTTAAAAAAATGTGTTTAAATTTGACTGCTAATAAAAATTAAAGGAGCCTCCTTTCACTAATGAGTGATAGATTATATGATACAGAACATTGCCTATACCAATATACATTATACAATAAATTTACATAATTTTCAAGTAACAAAAGGAACAAAAGGGACGGGGGATTTTGGCAGGATTTTATCTTCTATGATATTCTGTTTTCAGTTTTTTTTGTTAATATGTATAATATCCAATAATATTCTAAAAGAAATATTACGGCTTTTTCTTAGCTCTATCAATAACTCTTTTAAAATTTTGGATTATCTGCCAAAATTCCCCGTCCCTTTTGTTGCACTTTGGTGGAGATGAGGAGAGTCGAACTCCTGTCCAAATATCTTTCCATACAAACTTCTACGAGTGTAGTTTATTAATAAAATTCCTTTAAAACAAATTAATAAACAAATTTTATTTTAAAGTAGCCATTAAAATACCTACTGCTATTATGGCAAAAAACAGCTTCGTTTCCCACTAATCGTCGCCTTATCTAAAAACGTGGGCATTTAAAGTAAGACGTCGCTACTTATTTATTAAGCAGCGTATGCTAATTCTCTATTATCAGCGTTTATATTTATTTTCGCTTTTTTATAGTGGCCGAAGCGAACATCCACTACTCGCTATTCATACTTCTGGATATTTGTCGAAACCAAATACATCCCCAAAAATAATTACAATATATATTATACTATATTTAATATTATAAAACAATAGAAATTTTTGGCGATCTTATCTAATAGGAAAATTTCCTCTAAGGTCACAATTAGCAATCTTAAATATTAGATAGGATTAACATGTACTATAGTTTTATATACATTCTCTAGTTTAGAGACATCTTTTTCAAGTGAATCTGCTAAATTGTGACTATCAAAAGTTGACATGTTACCATCAACATAAATGGTTATAAATATTACATATTGATAACCTACAGGCGTAGAGTAGATATCATCTACTTTTTCTATTTCTTTATAATTATGCACTATATCTAATATTAAATCTATTGTTTTTCTGTCAACAGAGATATCCATTAAAACATTAAAACTTTCTATAAATATTTTAAAACCTGTAAAACAAATAAATACAGATATACCTATACCAACAATTCCATCAAACCAATAAATATTGGCAAGACTAAGTAGAACAGAAATAAGCGTAAATGTTGTAACAATGCAATCATTTCTGTGATCCTTTTTATTTGCTTCTAATAATATATTGTTATATTTTTTAGATAATTTGTTAGTATATAAATATAAACAAATTTTAACAATTATTGTTATAATACATATAATTACAAGAAACCAAGAAAATTTAAGTTCACTACCTAATATTAAAGATGAAGCAGAATCATACAACAATTTACAAGATAAAATTATCATAGAAATGCTTATAAAAAGTGAAAAAATATATTCTGCTTTTCCATGACCAAAGTTATGAGTAGTATCTTGAGGTTCACTAGCAATTTTATTACCAATAAAAGTCATTAGAGAAGCAAAAATGTCAGAAGCACTATTTGCAGCATCTGCAATCATAGCTTGACTGTTTGTTATAAATCCAATAGTTCCTTTAATGATAAGCAAAAAAATATTACCAACAATACCTAAAATACCAGCCTTTTTAGTTTCTGCAAATCTATCCATATAATGACTCCTGTAAAAAAATAATTTTAGTAAATTATATCATAAAGTAAAGAAAAAATGTATAAAATTTTATAGATTCATTGTATATACTCAAGAAAATGTGATATAATATCTTAAATATTCCATTGTATGCTATTTGGAATACAGAAAATTATTTAAAAGAAATAGGAATATAGGAGTTAATTATATTAAAGTTAAATTTGTTAAAAGTATTGACAGTTAATATGTTTTTAATATAAAATTTAACTAGAATTGAAAAATAATTATAATTTTGGCGTTGTCAAACATCAATTGAAATTTAATCAACGTACACAAAGTACGCCTCATAAATTTCAATTTCGTTTTCCTAGCCAAAATTTAATTCTTTTCCAATTTGTATAATAAGAGATAAAAGGAGAAAAATAGACATGATAGCTGAAACCGTTGAAATACTAGAGAGAGAGAGAGAGAGAGAGAGTTATGTTTTAGAGAATAAAACAGGTTTGTTTTTTGTACTTAAAATTCAAATGTATTATGTAAAATATAGAACGTATCGAAATTTAATGATGCGTTCTTTTTGTGTGCTTTTTTTAGAAAATTTTACTAGTGGATATGTTTGAAATATAAAACATATTTTTACATATTATGTGAGTTGATCTTTAATTAATAGAGGAGGGAAAACAATGAATAAAAGCAAAATTGTGTTATTAGCTGTAGTTGTAGTAATAGTAGCATTAATAGTAGTTATTGTAATTGTTGCTAATGGTGGCAAAAATGAAGAAAATAATGTACAAAATAATGAAGTAGAAAATTATTCGACTGTGTTGGATGATGGAACAAAAGTGAATACAAGCGAAAAATTGAAAGAAGCAAAAATGTATGGAAATATACAAATAAGCAACATGAGAATAGCTAAACAAGAAGAAATGACAGTAATAATGGCAGATATACAAAATACAGGAGAATCAGTATTAGCAAGACAAAAAGTAAAAATAACCATGCTAGATGAAAATGGAGAAACAATAACAGAAATAACACCAGAGATAAGAGAATTACAATCAGGAGAAGTATATACATTTAGCGCAGGAATGACAGAAGATGTAGTAAATGCAAAAGACTATACAATAGGAGAGCCATAGAGGAGGAGGAAAAAAGGTGAGAGAAAGAAGAGAAAGAGGAATAACGTTAATAGCGTTAGCCGTAACGATAGTAGTAATGCTTATATTAGCGGGGGTAACAATAGATATAACATTAGGAGATAAAGGTATAATAAATAAAGCAAAAGAAGCAGCAGAAAAAATGAATAGTGCAGTAGAACAAGACGAAGCAGAATTGAATGAATTATTAAATGAACTAAATGAAGTAATGAATTCAGAATGGGATAGTAACATAGAAATACCAGGAGGAAATAATGAGACAGGAGGAGGCGGAGAAGATTCTGGCGGAGAAAGTGCCGGAGATTTATTCGATGACGGTACAATCCAACCAGGAGATTATGTAGCCTATACACCAACTGGATTAGAAAGTTATGTAGTAAATGGAAATAATAGTGGAACAGGAATGAACCAAACAGTAACAAAAGAAGATTTAAAATGGAGAGTATTAGATAAAACACAAGATGGAAAGGTGCGCTTAATAAGTGCAAACCCAACAGAATCAACAGTGAAATTGCAATCAGCAGATGGATATAATAACGCCGTATATTTATTAGATGAATTGTGTAATACCCTATATAAAGGAGAAAATGCAACAGCAAAAAGTTTAAAGATAGAAGACATACAAAATAAAATGAATTTAAGTGTATGGAACTATAATAATGCAGCAAGTTATGGATCAACATTTAATCCAAGTAATAAGCAGTATCCATTGATATTTGCACAAGAGATGGGGCAAACAGTAAATGGAAGGAGTGGAAGTTTAGACTTAAGTGAGCAAACAAGTGCGATGACAGGAAAAGGAACAGCAAGTAGTTGGACAGTAAGATATACATATTGGAATAATAGTATGGGAGCATCAAATTATGTAAGTCCAGTATACCATGAATTATTCCACACAGCTGCAACAGGCACATACTGGCTATCTTCTCGCTGCGTTGGCGCGGACAGCGACGGCGCTTACTTCTACGTGCGCCGTGTGACGTCTGGCGGCGTCAACGCGTGGGATCTCTTCTTCTCTCGCGGCCTCGAGCTCTCCCACACGTCTCGCGTGCGCCCCGTAGTTTATCTGGAGTCTAATGTCAAGATTGATACAGATGTAGCAGGTGCAAATGGAGGAAGTCCAGATACTGCATGGGTAATAAAATGAAGTCATGCAACAGTCAAAAGAAAAGTATAATAAACTTGATTATAAAAATCATAAATGATATAATAGCAATATATAACAGGTGGTGTGAAAATGGAATTTATGATAATTATATATCTATTGGCATTTGTGATTTTTGCGTTAATTGCATTTGCAGTATTGCAAATTAGAATGGCAGGAATAAAAATAAAGGATTTTTGGGGATTTATTCAAGCTAATCAGATGTTAGATAAATTATACATTTTTTCAAAAAAATATGAAAAAATGAGTCCTCAAGAGCAAGTAATATTTTTAGCAGAAGCTGAAAAGGTTTTTGAAGCTTATGATAAAATCCCAAGTATGGTATGGGAAGATGAATATAGAAAATATGCTGATGTATTAGAAGCTTATAAAAATATTAAAGTATTAAGATGGACGCAAAATGAAAAAAGCTAGTTACTAAAAATATTTTTTAATGTTGCTATTGTTATTTTGACATAAATAACAATCTTATAAAAGACTTAGGATTTCCTAAGTCTTTCATGTTATAGAAAAAATATACACATTTTCCTTTTTTTCGACATATCATATAATAACCAAGTTTGTTACGAGGTGATTATATGGAAAAAATAAAAAAAGGAGATATAGTAGGTAGAATATCTTATGGAAAAGATATTTTATTTATTGTAGAAAAAATAATAAAAACTAGTAACAATAATACTTATGCGATACTTAAAGGGTTAAATATTAGAATAAAGGCGGATAGCCCTATTGAAGATTTGGAGCTAATTGGAAAAGACAAAATAATAGAAAATGAAAGAATTTTCCAAGAAAGATATGAAAAGAGAATAAAAAGGCGTGAACCTAAAAATATTTTATCAAGAGAAAGAGAGATAATATATACTGGTAAAATATTGCATCTGGATGGAGACAGAAGATATAGTGAAAAATCAGATAGATATTATAAAAAATTGGGATTAAATGCAATTGTAAGAAATATAGCAGAAAATAAGCAAGCATTAGTAGTAAATAATCTTTTAAAAAGGTATAAGCCAGATATTTTAATTGTTACAGGACATGATGGAATGATAAGAAAAGGAACTAAATTTAATGATATATATAATTACAGAAATTCAAGATATTTTATTGAAACAGTTCTAGCTGCTAGAAAAAGTAATGCAACTAATAAAGATTTGGTTATTTTTGCTGGAGCATGCCAAAGTTATTATGAAGGTATTATGATAGCCGGGGCAAATTTTGCTTCTTCACCAGAAAGAATATTAATAGATTTTTTAGATCCACTAATTGTTGCAGAAAAAGTTGCGACTACTGACGAAAGAAATTATATTACAATATTTGACATTGAGTCAGAATTAAGAGATGGAAAAAAGGGAATTGATGGTATAGGCGCATTCGGTAAAAAAAAGAAAATGACAATACTGTAACTTAATTGTAACATAATTGTAACACAAAAGAAACAAAACCATAAAACGCTAGAGCGCCAAAGATAACGCGAAATGAAAAGGCAAACCAAATTTTGACAAATTATGACCCGAATGATATAATAAGCTCATCTTGAAAAGTAGGTGATAAAAAATGATTTGCCAAAATGATATATTGAACTTAAAGACAGATATAAGTGAAAAGATAGGACAAAAGATAATAGTTAGAGGATCATTAGGAAGAAGTAAATCGTTTGAAAAAGAAGCTACAATAGAAAAAGCTTATCCAGAAATATTTGTTATAAAATATGATTCTGAAAGTTCAAGTGCAAGTTACAGTTACAAAGATATTTTGACAAAAGAAGTAGAAGTAGATGTTTTTGATGGAGTAGGATATAGTCCATTAATACCATAAAATAAAAGTAAAAAATTCCTTTTTAGGAATTTTTTTTTGTGCTTAGTAATATATATTAGTATTATTAAAATATAAGGAGGGAAGCAAAATGGCTATAGAAGCGACTAAAGATAGTTTGTGCATTAATCAAATAGTTGATCAAAAGAAGGATACTTTTACTGTTGAAGAAGACTTTATTGTTCCTGATGTAAAGCCAGATATATTAAATACAATTAGTGCAAATGGAGTTGTATGCATATATAAAAAAGAAATAATGGATGGAAAGGTAAAGATTGATGGTGGAATAAATGTATATGTTATGTATTTAGCAGATAATGAAAACGGAAATATTAGAAGTTTAAATACAACTATCAATTTTTCTCAGACGATAGAAGTAGAAAAAGCAAAAAATGCTATGGAATTAGATGTGGATTTGTATTTAATGAATTTAGACTGTAAGGTCTTAAACGGAAGAAAAGTAAATATAAAAGCAATGTTAGAAGCTCAAATAAAGATATCATCAAATGAAAATTTTGAATACATAAAAGAGATAAATAATTTAAAAGATATACAATTAAAAAATCAAAATATTTGCATCAATTCATTAGTAGGAACAGGTAATACAAAAGTATATGCTAAAGATACATTAATACTAGATAATATTGATAATTTAGCAGAAATAATGAAAGCATCTTTAAGAATAACCAATAAAGAAACTAAAATAAGCTATAATAAAGTTTTAGTTAAAGCAGATTTACAAATAAAACTTTTATATCTAACAGAGGATAACAGAATAAATACAGTTGAAGGCAATATCCCTATAATGGGATTTGTGGATATGCCAAATATTAGTGAAGATAATACATGTAGTATAAAATATGAGATTAAAAATTTGGTATTGAAGCCTAACAGTGTAGAAGAACATTCTATTTATGTAGAAGCAGAAATACAAGTATATTGCGAAGCATTAGAAAATAGAGAATTGAATATTATACAAGATTTATACAGCCCAACTAAAAACTTAACTTTTACTCAAAAAAGAATAAGAACAATTAACAGAAAAGAAACTATGCAAAATGTATGTAATATAAGAGAAAAACAATTGATAGAAGAAATAGGAGATAATAAAATATATGATGTTGAAGTAAATCCTGTAATAACTAACCAAAACGTATTAACAGATAGAATAATATATGAAGGAGAATTAGGAGTTAATTTAGTATTCTCATCTAATACAGAAGGAATTGAAACAAAATCTATTTCAATACCGTTTACCTTTAATATGGATTTTCCAGGTGTAAATTCTGAAGCAAATATAGATACATTAATAGAAATAACAAATCAAAACTTTATAATAATGCCTGATAAGAGTCTTGATATTAAAGTCGATTTAGTATTTACATCAGTAATGTCACAAAATGCTAATATAGATATAATAGATAATATAGAAGAAGACAGCAAAGAATTAAATAGACAACAATGTAGTATGGTAATCTATTTTGTAAAACCAAATGATACTTTATGGAAAATAGCTAAAAGATTTGGTAGCACAGTAGATGATATAGCTAGAGTAAATGACATAGCAGATGCTGACAATATACAAATAGGTCAACAACTATTTATTCCAAGATATCATGAATAAAAATGAAGAAAAAATTTTTACTAGAAGGAAAATAAGATTACCTAAATTTAGAAGACTAGTAGGAGATAGAAGATTATCAGACAAAAAAAGAAAATTAATAAAAATTATGGCAGTATTGATTATTGCAATAACGTTTTCATATACTGTTACAAAAGCAATAGAACCTATTATAGAAACACAATGTAGAAATCTTGCAAAAAATGTTGCAACAAAGGTTTCAAACGAAGAAGCTACAAATGTTATGGCAGATTATGAATACGAAGAACTAGTAAATGTAATTAAAGATGAAAATGACAATATAAAAATGTTAAGTACTAATATAATAGTTATAAACAAAATCATTTCCGATATACCAATAAAAATAGAAGAAGCATTAAAAAAAGAGGAAAATAGTGAGTTTAATATTAAATTATCTACTTTCTTAGGAAGCAAATTATTAGGAGGAAGAGGACCAAATATTAATGTGAAATTGCAACTTTCTGGAAATGTAGAAACTAATTTAAAATCAGAATTTATTTCTACAGGTATAAATCAAACATTACATAGAATATATTTGGAATTAAATTGTAAAGTAAATATCTTAACACCTTTTGAAACAATAGAAGAAGAAGTTATAAACCAGGTTTTATTAGTTGAAGGAGTGATTATTGGAGATATTCCAGATACTTATTATAACTTAGAAGGAATAAGCGAAACTGAGACTATTGATTTAATTGATTAAGTATATAAAAGCAAAGAATTTTATTTCTTTGCTTTTTAAACATATAAATAAAAAGTTTTTTTCACACTATAGACATAATTAGCTTGTATAATATATAATAATTATGTAAAAATTTAGGAGGAATTTTAATGAGTAATATTACAGTCTTAGTAGTAGATGATGAAGCTAGAATGAGAAAATTAATTAAGGATTTTTTAAGTCAAAAAGGATATTCTATATTGGAAGCTGGTGATGGAGAAGAAGCATTAAAAGTTTTTGAAGAAAAACAAAACTCTATAGATTTAATTTTATTGGATGTTATGATGCCAAAACTTGACGGTTGGTCTGTTTTAAGACAAATAAGACAAACTTCCAAAGTAGCAATAATAATGTTAACTGCAAGAGGAGAAGAACAAGATGAATTATTTGGATTTGAATTAGGAGTAGATGAATATATTTCCAAACCATTTAGCCCTAAAATTTTAGTTGCAAGAGTTGAAGCTATATTAAAAAGATTGAAAAAAGATGAAAAAGAAATTATAGACTATGGTGGAATAGTAATAGATGATGAAGGAAGAACTGTAACTGTAGATGGCAAACAAGTTGAAATGAGTTTGAGAGAATATGAATTATTAAAATATTTAATAGATAATAAAAATATTGCATTATCTAGAGATAAAATATTAAATAATGTATGGAATTATGACTATTATGGAGACTCAAGAACAATAGACAGTCATATAAAGAAAATAAGACACAAATTAGGAAAGAAAGGTAAGTATATACAAACTATGAGAGGAATAGGTTATAAGTTCGAAATAAAATAGACATACTAGCTATTCTTATTTGTTTGTAAAATAGAAGGAAGAGATAAATAATGGAAAGATTAAAAAACAAGTTTAAATCTGTTAGAGTAAGATTATTCTTGTCTTTATGTATTGTAATTGTAATTATAATATTATGTTTAATAACAATAAATAGCATAGTATTGGAAACATTTTATTTATATTCAAAAATGAATACTATAAAAGATGTATATGCAAGAATAAATGAATATTATCAAAGTAATTCAAACATTAATTTAGAAGTGGAACTTAAAAAAATTGCATATAAAAATAATTTCGATATTTTAATAAAATCAGATAATGATATTACAATTTTTTCTACAGATAAAGATTTTTTATCTTCATTAACAAGGATAACAGATTCAACACAGATAGCTAATAAAAATGGAAATCAGTTATTTAAAAATGAAAATATAGAAATAACTAAAGCAAACGATGTAATAAACAATGCAAGTTATATATTGTTAACAGGATATTTGGTAAATGGTAATACTTTATATATTAGAATGCCTATAGCTCCAATAGAGGAAAGCGTAAGAATTTCTAATAATTTACTAATTTTTATAGGTGGTATTACAATAATAATTTCTGGGATTTTTGCTTCTTTCTTGTCTAGAAAATTTACAGAGCCAATATTAGAATTAAATGAAATAGCAAATAAAATGGCAAAATTAGATTTTTCTAAAAAATATATTATAAAAGATACTAATGACGAAATAGATGAATTAGGTAGTAATATTAACATAATGTCAGATAAATTGGAAACAACAATTAAACAATTAAGAAGCAATAATATAGAATTAGAAAAAGATATTGAAGAAAAATCAAAAATAGATGAAATGCGTAAACAATTTATATCTGATGTATCACATGAATTAAAAACTCCAATTGCATTAATTCAAGGATATGCAGAAGGATTAATAGAAAACGTTAATACAGATGAAGGATCCAGAAAGTTTTATGCAGAAGTTATATTAGATGAGTCTAATAAAATGGACAAACTCGTAAAACAGTTATTAGAATTAATGAAACTTGAATATGGAAAAAGAGAATTTAATAATACAAGCTTTAATGTGGTAGAACTTATAAAAGAAGTTATAAAAAAGTGCAAAGTAATGATAGAGGAAAATAATATAGAAGTTGTTTTTGATAATAAACAAGAAATGTATGTTTATGCAGATGATTTTTATATAGATCAAATAGTAACTAACTATTTTACTAATGCTATAAAACATGCGGATATAGTAAACGGAAGGAAACAGATAAAAATAAATCTACAAAAGGTAGAAAATAAAGTAAGAGTTAAGGTCTTTAATACAGGTGAACAATTAGTAGAAGAAGACTTGGATAGAATATGGGGAAGATTCTATAAAGTAGATACTTCAAGAAATAGAGCAGCTGGAGGAAGCGGTATAGGATTGGCTCTAGTTAAGGCAATACAAAATAATTATCAAAATAAATATGGAGTAGAAAACAAAGAAGATGGAGTAGAATTTTATTTTGATATAAATGTACCAGAAAATAAAATAAATAGGGGGAGTTAATAGATGGAAGAAAGTAATATAGAAAAATTATATAAAATGTTAGAAAGTATACCGGTAACAGAAGAAAATGAGAAACTATTAGAAAAAATAAAAAAAGATTTAGACGAAAAAGATTATGAAAATGCATTAAATGGATTAAAAGAATTAGGAAATTTTAAAACAAAAGAAGAAAAAACTAAGAAAAGTGATAATAGCAATGGAGTATATCCTGACGAACTAAGTGATGTTGAACTTGAACGTAAATTTATAGGATTACTATTAACAGAACCAAAACAAATTGTAAAATATTATTTTTTGTATGATGATTGCTATTTTGAAGACGAAGAAATGCTAAATATATACAAAAGTATATTGTATACAGAAGGAGGCAAATATACACCAGAAGTTGCTAAGCAGGGCTTTAACTTTTCTAAAGATTCTGAACAAGTATATAGACTTAAAGGTAAACTAAAAAATGATGTGCGTGGGCAAAACTATAATATGGAAAAAACATATATAGATTTAAAAAAATTGTTTTTGTTAAGAAAGAATTATTTAGCTATTCCAATAGAAGAAATACAAAAAAGAATAATTGAAATAAAATCATATATACTATATGATAAGATGTCTGTAGAAGAAGTTCAAAGTGCAATTATTCAAGTTAATGATACAGGGAAATTTAAAAGAGCCGTTTTAAATAAAGGACTTTCTAGCTTTTTAAGGTTAGGAGATAATAATCTAACAAATGGATTACCACTTCCATTTCCTATATTAACAAGTGTTTTTAAAGGAATAAGAAAAGGTGAGACAATGGCATTCGCAATGCCATCAAACTCAGGTAAAAGTAGATTTACTATTGATATTGCGGCACATGTAGCTTTAGTGCACAAGAAAAAGGTATTAGTAATATCTAATGAAATGTCAGAAGAAAAGATGAGACTATGTCTTATAACTACTATTATAAATAATAAAGAAATACAAAAAGTGCATGGAATAGAACTATCTAAAACAGAAGGAGAACTACTAGAATTTAAGTTTAGACCAGATAATACAAACGATGTAGAAGTGGACGATAAAGGATATGTATTAAAAAGAGAAGATGAAACACAAGCAGAATTTGCGGACAGGCTTTCAAAAATTTCTACAGAATATAATAAAACTATACAAATAACAGATTGGGCAAATAAAGAAATTTTAAACTCAATCTACTTTATAAACATAACAGATCATACAAATGATGAACTAAAAAAAGTAATAATGAATTATTATTATAAAGAGAAAATAGAATATATTTTTTATGATACATTAAAAACAGATACAGCAAATATTGGTATAGGAGAAGAACTTAAGAAAACAGCAACAATTTTATCTAACTTAGCACAAAATTTTAATTTATTTATATGTTCTACATTACAATTAGCAGAAAGCGATACATTACCAGTAAATTTAAATGTAAATGACTTAGCAGTTAGTAGAACTGTAAAAGAAGTTTTGGATACATTATGTTTAATGAAACAAATTCACAGAGATTCTTACGAAAAATATGAATACTCTTTAAAAGAAGTAGATACAGAATATTTTGATTTAAAGAAATATGATGATCCAGATGTTAGATATTATGCAGCTGTTGTTGATAAAAACAGAGCTGGAGCTAAACCAACATTATTATTTAGATTAAATTTAGCTTATAATGTGTGGGAAGAATTAGGATATTTACGCTTAAAAAGATAATTTTCTTTAAGATTTTCTTAAATAGTTGCAAAAAAATTAATATAATCCCAAATTTGACAGTTATGAAAGAGTAAAAGACTGATAACCTTTGATATTAAAAGGTTTCAGTCTTTAATAGATTGA
>CALXPY010000017.1 GCA_944390395.1 uncultured Clostridia bacterium
CGAGTAACATTTGCACACCTATGCACTTGTACCCCGCAAATAGGGTTGCGGCTAACATTTGATTTGGACAAGATACAATTTTGTATCTTTATTATTATATTCATTATAACCTTTTTTATTAACAAAAGTCAATACATTTTGTCTATTCTATTAAAACTGTATTTTTAAAATTCTAGTTCATATTCTATTTCGTGAGAGTTTTGAAAATTATAAGCAAAATTTATCTTTTCATCATTCTCTACCAAGTTATATGCCAAAACGCCAGCCATAGCTTGCACTATTTTCCATTTATCTACTAAATTGAGCATATTTTATTTTGAGAATAGTTTTTTTCTATCTTATAATAAATATAAATAATTCAGTTTTTATTTATTCAAATAAATCCAAAATTTCCTTTTTAGTCATCTTGTTAATAAAAGTTTCTTCTGTCGATAATAAATCTTTTGATATTTTTTCTTTTCTTTCTTGCATTTTATTTATTTTTTCTTCGATTGAATTACTTGTAATAAGTTTATATACTTGTACACTATTTTTTTGTCCTATTCTATATGCTCGATCTGTTGCTTGATTTTCACTTGATACATTCCACCATGGATCATAATGGATTACTACATCTGCCGATGTTAAGTTCAACCCTGTTCCACCTGCTTTTAGTGAGATAAGGAAGACTTTTATTTCTGGTTTATTATTAAATTCATCTACCATTTCTATTCTTTTGCTAACAGGTGTATCTCCTACTAATTTGAAATACTCTATATTTAACTTATCTAATTCTTTTTCTATAATTTCAAACATAGAAGTGTAACTAGAAAATATTAATATTTTGTGTCCGGATTCTATAGCATCTGTTACTAGATTTATACACTGTTTTAATTTACCACTACTTCCTTTGTAGTTTTCAATAAATAAGCTTGGATGACAACATACTTGTCTTAATCTTGTTAATAACATAAGAATTTTAAATTTACTTTTTTCAAAACTATTTTCCTTTAACTCTTCTGCAACCTCTTTTTTTGTTTGCATTAAATATGAAAGATAAATTTTTTCCTGTTCTTCTTCCATTTCATTTTTCATAATTGTAATATTTTTTTCTGGTAATTCTGTTAATACTTCTTTTTTTACCCTTCTTAATATAAATGGTGCTATTAACTTTTTTAATCTATTTAATGCTTCCGAATCTTCTTGTTTTATTATTGGCTCTTCGAATTTTTTCTTGAATTTATTATAATTATATAAGTATCCAGGCATAATAAAATCAAATATAGACCATAATTCAGCTATAGAATTTTCTATTGGAGTACCAGTTAATGCAAATTTTACTTCTCCATTTAGCGATTTTAAAGCAGTTGCATTTTGAGTCGATGCATTTTTTATATATTGGGCTTCATCTGCTATTATATATTTAAAGCTTTTATTTTCATAATTGTCAATATCTCTTTTTAATAAATCATAAGAAGTAATAACCAAATTATAATCATTTATTTTTTCTATCTGCTTTGCTCTTTCTTCTGCATTACCTCTGATAATTAAAACTTTTATATCATCACACCATTTTTCAACTTCTGCTTTCCAATTTAATACTAAGGTACTTGGACATACTACTATAGATATAGTTTTATTTTTAGATTTTAGTTCACTTCTTAATACAGCTATAATTTGTAGTGTTTTTCCTAATCCCATATCATCTGCTAATATTCCACCAAACTTATATTTTTCTAATGTTTTTAACCATCTATATCCAACTTTTTGGTATTCTCTTAATTTATTTGAAAATTCTTCATCAATTTGTATTTCATCTGATATTTCTGAATTCTCAATATTATCTATGAGTTCAGTATATGTTTCATTTTTTGCCACACTTATTTTAGTATTATCCATTAATCTTTCTAAGTAGAAACTTCTATTTATTGGTAACTTAACAATTCCTTTTTGAATTTTGTTATAATCTATATCTAATGTAGTAGTCATCTCGTCTAATAAATCTAGATCTTCATTATTAGCTAAATCTAATAAATCGCCATTTTTTAATTTATGATATTTCTTTTTTATATTATAGTCTTTTAGTACATCTCTTATTTCTTCCATATCTATATTGATTTTAGAAAGATCCAATTCTAGAAGCCCATTATCTATTCGTATACCTATATTAGATATTTTAGGTTGCTTTATTTGCTTGTTTTTGAATTTATCTGTAACTAGTACTTCAAAGTCATTCATATAACCTACAACCTTACTTTGCAAGAATTCATAAATATCGTCTACATTTTGCATAACAAATTCTCTTCTTCCAGATATAGGCTCAAATCCATCAATAAATAATCTTTTTAAAACTTCTGTTTCTCTTGGTATATCCCTTACTATATTATTTTCTTCAATATAAGTTTTATAATCTTTTTCTAAAATATTAAATTCTTTATCTAAATAGCAAAATTTTAATTCTAATAATATATTTCCGTTATCATCTGTATCTAATAATATTTTTGATGCTAATTTATTTACAACTAGTCCTTCCTTTGCAATGCTCACAGGTAAATTCTCTGTTTCGACTTTTTTTAGGTTTGTTAAAACCATTTTCATAAATTCTTCAAGTTTATCTTCTGGAACTAGTATTTTGTCATTGCTTCCCAATAGATTAAATATCTTAATTATATTTTCTTCTATATCTTGTACGAATATTTTATTATTATAAAATATATACATTTTCTTGTTTGATAATAGCACATCATAATCTTTAATATTTAATCTAAAAACATATTCCTCGCTTTCTTCTTCACTTTCTCCATAATACCAACCATCTTTCCAATAGCCACTTTTATGTACTGTTACTTTTTCTTTCTTTAGACTACCATTTATATCTAATTTTTGTTCTTCTATCTTGTAAATATTGTTTTTATTATAATAATCTTTTATATTTATATTTCTATCTTTATTCATCAAAAAAAAGTTATCAATTTCGTTTCCTGTTAAATAGATTTCCTTTTCGACTGATTTATCAAATCCATATCTATTATACTTTTTACTATATTCTATCATTTCTGCAAATCTTATAATAAAGTCAAATAGTTCTCTAGAATCTTCTGTAAAATTTTCTCTTTTTGGAATAAACTCTAGTTGTTTACCATAAAATAATGTAGTTTCATTTTTATATGCTTCATAAAAACTAGTAATATTGCTTAATATATACATTCTAGTTTTTCCTATTTTAAATGTTACTGATAATGTATTTGAGTTTCTTACTTCTCCATAACATTCTAACTTTATAGATGTTGCTAAATGTCTATTTGTATTGTACTTCATTTGAATTGTATCTTCGTACAACTCATTTAAATTAAGTTTATTGTTTCTTTTTCCATTATTTACTGTTTTTTCATATTGTTCTATTGCTCTTAAACTATTAAAATATTTTCTTTCATATTCTTGCCTTTTTCTCTCTTCTTCTTGTTTTCTTCTAAATTCCTCTAATCTTTTCTTTTCTTCTTCTATTCTCTGCTTTTCAATTTCTTTCCTTCTTTTTTCTGTACTTGCATAATGAGGATCTAAAACTTCTCTGGCTGTAGCTATGATATGCTTACATAAATTGCCTTTTTGGTAATCTGCACATGTACATGTGCAAGCTTTTATCATATTTCCTTTTATAGTTAATGTAGTAGTATAGTTATCATAATTGCCATCTACATCAGCTTCAATCTCATAAGTATTTTCATCATTTATCTCAACTTTGTTCACCTTAACTCTTCCTAGGCTGTATATATGCATTCCTTTAGTATATCTTCCCATATCATAACTTTGGTTAAAATCAAGCCTTTTTAAATTTAAGTCTACTACATCAATAATCATAATAAAATCTCCATTTCCTGTTATGTTTATAAAATTTTAACTATTTCTACATTTTTAACTCTCGTATTTATATTATAATATCTCTTTAGACTATTAGTCAATATACAAGAAAAAACTATTTCCATTAAAAGAAATAGTTTTTCCTATTTTAATCCACATCATTTCTGCTTAATATTCTTGCTGGTGTTTTTCTTATAACATTAAATACTGGTAATAATCCTACGATTATATTAAATAATACAAATATTGCTATACTTATTAATAGTACTGTACTATTAAACATAAATTGATCTTGATAATATGGTATCATTTGCAATCCTTTTACTATGTTTGACATTATAAGTATACCGTGGAATTCCTGTAATTACTGTTAATACTATTATTTCTCCTAAGAACATTTTGTATATGTCTATTTTTTTAACACCTATTGCTCTTAATATACCCACTTCTTTTACTCTTGATAAGAATGAAGAACGCATCATTAAAAATATTTCTACTAATGATATTGCTAAAATAATTCCTGCTAATACTAAACTAGATAAAATACTATTTTTAATATTATCTATATATTTCATTCTATCTTGAATATAGGTTTCTTCTATGTTCTCTCCTTTATTATTAAAATAATCTATAACCTTTAGCTTGTCTTCTGGATATATTGTTATATTTTGACTATCTTGCAATAATTTATATTTAATAGTATTATTGGTAGTATAAAAATCATCCAAATTTTCTTTACTTGTATAATATCCTACAACTTCTAATTCATGTCCATTAATTTCGTCATTTATAGTTTCATATAAGTCCATATCATATTCATTAATTTCATTTACTATTATTTCATAATCATTTTCTGGCATTCTTCCATCTGTTAGTTTTATTCTATCTTTTGCTAATTCTATATCATAAATTTTATGTGATAAATAATTATTTTCTTCACTTCCATTTTCAAATATACTTAATGCAAAAGGATCACCTTCATTAGAATTTGCTAGTAAATTTACAAAATTTTTATTGTTCATATATACTGATGGAGAACCCTTATCACAAATTCCTACAATTGTTAATTCATTCATTGTTATTGCATTATCCTGTGGCATGTACACATTGTTTACAGTAATTTTTCTTTGTAGATATTGTTCTAGTTTCGTTATTCCTGCTTCGCTTGATGTTCCGTAATCATTCTGCATTATATTATTTAAAACCATAATATCAACAACTATTTCGTCTTTGTTTTTTGGCATTCTTCCCATTACTATATTTTCTTTTTCTAGCAAATCTAAACTACTTAGGGATGCTGAAAATGAAAACATTGCGTTTTCTGTTTGAATATAATCATCATATCTTATATAAAATTGTACAAATGAATTTCCTGGTAACATATATTTTATAAAATCCAGTTTTTCATATTTTAAATAATCATCAACATCTATCTCATCTGTAACTAATGTTAAATAATTTTTATCTTTAGTAATAAATTTTTCATCTTTAATATCTGTAACACCCATTATATTACTTACTGCTAATAAGATAAACATAGAAGAAGCTACAAAACCGTAGTAATAACAATTTCTTTAAAATAGAATAATTTAATATTTTTCTTGCTCCATCTGTAATAATAGTAATTGGATTAAATATAGAAGTATATCTTTTTTTATATTTTTTGTTTATCATTTCTTCATATTTGAACTGATATTTTTCATATTCTTCTTTTGATATTTTTTTATAGTAGTCATCTATTAGTTCAATTGATGAATTTTCGTCAACAGCTTCTATTTTATAATTATTTGCTTCTATATATATATTTCCATTTTTAACTACTAGTTTTATTTTTAGATTTTCTTTATTATCAGCATAAAGTTTTAAATCTATATTGTCTTTTTTAAATTCTTCTACTTCTTTAAATTCTTTTAAATACAATTTATTATCTATTCTGTAGTCTAAATCATTGTTATGTTCGTTTTCTCTATCACTTACAACTTTTCCATCGACTACTTCTATAATTCTAGAAGCATAAAATTCAGCCAAATTTCTTTCATGTGTTACTAATATTACTAGTTTATCTTTTGAAATTGATTTTATAATGTTCATTATTTCTAATGAATTTCTACTATCTAAGTTTCCTGTTGGCTCATCAGCAATTATTATACTAGGATTTTTTACTAATGCTCTTGCTATAGAAACTCTTTGTCTTTCTCCTCCTGAAATCATATTAGCATATCTATTTCTATATTTATATATTCCTAATGATTTAAGTATGTAATTTACTCGTTTTTTTATTTCTTCTTTATTTTTTACTCCTATCATTTTTAATGCTATTGCTACATTTTCATAAACTGTTAAATCATTTATTAAATTATAATTTTGGAATATATAACCTATATTTAAATTTCTTATTTTATCTACTCTACCGCTTCTTTTTCTAGTTATCTTTTTTCCATTTATATATATTTTCCCACTATTTACTTTATCTAAACCACCTATAGCATTTAAAAGAGTGGTTTTTCCGTGATCCAGAATCTCCCAAAATAGCTACTAATCCACTATCTTCTAATTCTAAACTTGTATTATTTATTACATGTATTTGATTTCTTTTAAATCTATTAAAATATTTATTTACTTTAACTAACTTAATCATTTTCTCCACCCCTTTCTATACTTCCTCATCTCTGTAAGTATCCATTGCAGATTTTTTAAATAGTTTTCTTGAATATGTATTAGCTATTAAAATTGATATTAATACTAAAATAATATATGCTAACACATAATCCCTTAGCTCTAAGAAAGTAACTAAACTATAAAGGTATGGAATATCAATTACATTTACATTTATTAAAACAATTAAAAGTAAAACTATAAGATATGCTATATTTAGGACTGTAAATAATTCTATCTTTAATAATTGTTTTGCATTTTTTCTAGTCGCTCCTAATATTCTAATTGTTGAAAAATATACATTTCTTGATTTCAATATAATTTTTATTATAAAATATGAAATAAAGCATAAGACTATACACACCACACATACTATTACAACATTAATAACTCTAACTATAGGATCATTACTTCCCGAAAAACTTTGTAATGTGTCTTTTATGTATAGCGTTTTAAAGCCTGCTTTCTCTAATTCTGTTAAAGTAGTATCTGCTTGTCTATCATCTTTTATAAATACACTACTTTGGAAATTTCCTTCTTTAAATAGATTATTATATTCATCTTTATTTACAAATATTGCACCCTTATTATTTTGATAATCTGTTAATCCTGTTAAATCTTCAAAATCATATTCCTCATAATATGTATAAATTTCTACTTCTAATTCTTTTGTAAAATACATATTTTCTATTGTAATCTTTATTGGATCTCCTATACAATATCCATAATCAGCTAAATAATTCATATCTTGTGGAACGATTGCATACCCCTCTGGTACATTTTTATTTGGTAAAACTTCATACTGCCTTCCAATTTGAGATAATATTTTTTCATTGTATTCCGTAGTTATTGTACTTAAATTTTTCATTTTTGCATTTTTTACTTTTTCTAGAACCTTTGTATTAGCATAACAAACCATATCTCCATACATTTCTTCTTCGTTTACCGCTACTCCAACTATTTTTAAGTTTTTCTCTATTTTTTCCATTCCATCATTTATTTCACAATCCAAATTTAGTAGTAGATTTTTTGCATCTTCAATATAGATATTTGCATATCCCCCACACATTAAAACTTCATTTTCTTTTTCTGGCATTCTACCATATTTTATTGTACCACTAAATGCTTTTATATCATTAAAATTAGTATATACTGTAGAATTTCCAACTTTTACATTTAATAATCCATCCAATACCACATCATTTTCTACAATATAATCTACATTTTCTATTTTATTAATCTTATCATAGTCTTTTTTGGTAAATTCAGAATTATCTTTTTTCTTTACCAAAATTCTCTTGTTACTTGTATTATCAAAATAATTATTATATCCTGTATTTTCTTGTTCATATTCTTGTTTTTTTAATGATGTATATCCTGCAAAAACTGAAATAGTAACAAAGAAAAATACTAGTAATAACAATAGAAATTTTATTTTTATATTAAATGTGTTTCTTACTCCTAATCTTAATTTATTAATAAATCCTATATTTTTCTTTTTGTTTTGTGCTTTAGGTATAGAAGATAATGATATGTAGTTTTCTCCATTATCAATAGTAGTATTTTCATCTTTTTTCTCTAATACTTTATCTTCAATAATCTTACCGTCATGCATAACTAGTTTTCTTGTAGCATATTTTTCTATTTGCTCATAATTATGAGTTACTACAACTACTAGCTTATTTTTTGCAACCTTATGCAATAATTCTATAATACTTTGTGCTGTTTTACTATCTAAGTTTCCTGTTGGTTCATCAGCTACTATAATTGGTGTTTCTTTAATTAAGGCTCTTGCGATTGCAACTCTTTGCTTTTGGCCACCTGAAAGTTTAGATACTTTTGTATTTTTATATTTTGTAAGCCCCACTTCGTCTATAACTTTTAGGATTTGTTTTTTTACTTTATGCTTTTTATACCCATTAATTAAAAGAACTAATTCAATATTTTGATATACTGTATAACTATTTACTAAATTAAAATTTTGAAAAATATTGCCTATATATTTCTTTCTATAATTTTCAAAATCTTTTTCTGTATAACCTGATGTTTCTTCTCCATTAATATACATTTCTCCTTCTTCATACGTATCTAAGCCGAGAAAGTACATTTAAAAGAGTAGATTTACCGCTTCCACTTTCACCAGTTATTGCCACAAACTCTCCCATATCTAACTTTAAATTTACTTTTGTAAAACCACTTGCAACGGTGTTTTTACCATAGTAAAATTTAGATACATTCTTCAATTCTAATAACATTTGTTACCCCCTAATATTTTCATTTTCTCCCTTCTCTTATACCAACAGTTATATCATACAAATTAAATTTGGTCAATAAATTTTTCTGTCGTACATTGAAATCAGACGAAACACAATAATACTTTTTTAAAAATACTTTTCGGGAAAATATTGACTTTATCTCCTGTTGTGATAAAATTATTATAGAAAATGTAAACAAATGTAATATTGATATTTACATAAAATTGTGATATAATATACAATATGTTCATATAATAATAGTAAGGAGGTAAGTGTCATGATAACTGCAAAAGAAGTTGCAAAATATTTTCTATCTAAAGATAATGATAAAAAAATTTTTAACACAAATTTAGTTGAATTTCATAACAGAAAAGCATACGAAGGCAATATCAGATTAAACAAATATTTATATTTTGCACAAACAGTATATTTGGCAAAATATGGCAAATTGTTGTTTGAAGATGATTTTGTAGCATATGACAATGGACCAGTTATAAAAGAAATAGTAGAAAATTATCCATCAATGCAAGCAAGTAGAGAAAAAATAATCTTACCAGAAGAAATAGAACAGTTTTTAGACAAAATATATATATCACTTGAAGATGCAAGTTGTGAAGAATTGATAGAAATAACACACGAAGATACGGCTTGGAAAGAAGTAAGTGATAAAACATATTATGCTCCAGTAATAAATTTAGAAAAATATAAAGCTAAATTTGAAAAGCAATATAGAGGATTAATAAAAGTAATGGAGATATAATGGATTTAGAAGTAGGACAAGTATTATGGTTAAAGGTAAGATATAAAACTAATGTAGTTGCAGATAAAGTACACCCAATGTTAGTAGCAGTAATAGATATTGATGAAGATAAAATTGAAGTTATAGCTATCGATAAAGCTAGAGATAAAATTTCACAACTATATAATGAAGCAAATTATTTTTTAGATAGTGAAAATCCAAAAGAAACGGTAATATACGTTGATAGCTATGCTCAATTAAATAATACATTAACTATTGAGTATTTTCCGGAGATAATAAAATATAGAAAAACAACAGCAACATTGTCGTATGATAAATTGACAGATTTAATAAATGATTATAGGATATATCACAAGAATAATTTTATACCGGATGAAAGAAAAGTTCATATGACAAAGGAAGAAATATTAAAATTAAATGAAAGTTAACTAAATAAAGCATTGAGAAACGTTGAGAAATCAACGTTTCTTCTATGTAAAGAAATATTAAAAAAAGTACTGTCAACAGATGTATACAAAGAAAGAGAGAGAGATTGCAGTATCTCCCTCATGTTTTTCCTTTTATTGAACTAAATTCTGTCCTTCTACCATTAAACTTTCTTTTTCTTTTACTTTTACATCATTATTTACTAATTCAAGTATATTTCCTAATTCATCTGCAAAGTCTTGTAACATTACTATTTTTATGCTAGCATCTTTTCCGTCTACATAATCGTCAATTACTTGCTTTAATTTTGCTATATTAGGCATTTCTGGTTTTATCTGTTTTGCATATCTTCGTGCTCTATCTGCTAATTTTTCTTTAATTGTTACTATATCTTCATTGCTTGCACAAGATATTCTTTGGAACATTTGGAATGTGTCATAATACTTAAATATTGGTATATTCATACATTCTTTATCAAATCTATCATAGAATTGTTCCATTTTCATTGGGATATTTTTAAATATATCTGCAGCTTTTTCCATATACATTTTATCTTTTAATTTTGAATTTATAGAATTGAAATGCTTTAGTATTTCTTCCATTTCTGGTTCAAAATCATCTTCCAAAGCTATTTTTGATAATTCTTCATTAACATTTGGACAATAACTTGATGTAAGTGATGATACATTCATTCCATTAAAGAATATATTTTTCATTGTTTTCATTTCATAATTTATTAGACCTTTTTTAATAAAATATGCAAAGTACGCAAATAACTTAACAATTTGTATAAGTTCTATTCTTCCATTTCTTACATCATCCAATACTTCATCTATAATTTTATCAAATTGATCATCTGATATTTTCCAATATTCCTCTGTAAGTAATCTTTTATATCCTGGAAGTTTATCTGTATCTACAGTATTTCTTATAACTTCCATGTCTTCTTTAAAGACTTTCATATCAAATATTCTTGTACGTACATATATTTCTATAAATTTAAAGAATCTATATTCTGCTTTAAAATTATAATAATAGTTGTTATCAAATTCTTTAATATAGAATTGTCTGTTATCCATAAATACTCTTGAAGATACAAGAATTGATTTATATTCTTCGTTATTATTAATGTTTACAAATTTATCTTTTGTTATCTTTCCTGCTTTTATTTCAAATGATATTGCTATAGTAAATATAAGCATTGTTTGCATAACTCTATTATTTGTGTTTGGATATGATTTATTTACCATGTCAAATATCTTTTTAAAATTATTTAAAGAATGCTTTAATATACGTAAGTTTCTTGTTCCACTTTTATTAAATGTAGAGATTATTAAATTAGTATTTTCTCTTAAAAATCTAATTAAATCTGGATATTTTTCATATCTCATTAATAGTCCATTTATAATATAATTAAATTCTGGTGAATATTCAAAAGTCTCACCTATTAATTTTTCTTTTATTCTTTCATAATCATTAGCTTTATCGAAAACATATTCAATAGTATCTCTTATTCTTTCTACCATTGGCTTGTCTGTTTTTACATTTAGATTGCCTTCTTTATCTAATAAATAAGTAGCTATAAATGTTTTCATTTCTAGATTACTATTTTTTAGTTTTGTAGATAATTCTTTCTCATTACAAATAATAATAGTTTTTATATGATCATGTTCAACAAAGTTATTTATATAACCTAAAATATCTATAACATCTACATTTGCTCTCTCTAAGTCATCAAAGCATAAAACTTTATCATCTGTTGAGAAAAATTGTTTATAATCTATTCTATCTCCATTTTGGGTTACTCCAAAGAAATTTGCCATATCTAGTCCAGTTTTTGCATATTCTGGTATGTTTGTAACACCACTAGCATCCATAAATTTCTTTAGGTTTTTATCCATTAATTGTGTTGTTTCTATAAATATTTTTTTACTTATTTCTTCAAGGTTAGATATTCCATATAGAGACATATAAATTGCAGTATATCTTTTTCCGTTTAGTTGCATTGATTCTATTTTAGGTTTAATTTTATGGTCCCAAAAATAGGTTTTTCCGCTTCCCCATTCTCCATTAAGCATAATAGCATAATCTGTGTAATCTGCTCTAATATAGTCCAATATACTTTCTACTAAATCTTCCATTACTTCCTTCCTTTCTTTATTAATCTTTTGCTATTGTTAAAATTCCTATTTTATTTGCTCCATTTTCTTTTAAAATTCTTGCACATTCATTTACTGTATTTCCAGTTGTATATATATCATCAAAAATTATTACATTTTTATTTATTAGTTTTTGTTTTTCTAATACTTTGTATGCATTTTTTACATTAATTTTTCTTTCTTTTTTTGATAATGTACTTTGCACTTTATTATTAATTATTTTTAATAAAATATCATTTTCATACTTTAAATTATTATTTTTCTTAGCTATTTCCTTTGCTATAAGTGCACTTTGATTATATCCTCTTATTTTTTCTTTTTTCTTATGCATTGGAACTGCTATTATTATATCATATTTTTCAAAAAATACATTTATTTTTTTATTTTTTACAAAAAATTCACTAAAAGTTTTGTATAAATATGCCTTGCCGTTAAATTTATAATCTATTATTTTATTTCTAATTTCATCTTTATACATAAATAAATGTATTTTTTCATCAAAATAAAAATTTGGTTCTTTATTTATTTCTATATTAGCTATTTCCTTGTTACTATACTCTCTAAAGCATTTGTCACATAAAAAATCCCTGCTATCTTTTCCACATATTCCACAAACAGGTGTGTATATAAAATTTAAGACCATATTAAAAAAATTCATAAATCTAATCTCCTTTTTTTAATTGGCCCCATTACATTTAAGCATTTCTAAGCTTAAATTCTAATCCTGTATTTCTCTTTTTACTATTTACATTTTTTATCATAAAATCTATTATATTTTTATTTCCTACAATAATAAGTAATTTCTTTGCTCTTGTCATTGCTGTATATAAAAGAGTTCTTGTTAAAAGCATTGGTGCAGCATTTGATAATGGCATTATAACAACATCAAATTCACTCCCGCTGTGCTTTATGTACAGTTATACTATATGCATGTTCTATTTGCTCTAATTCTGAAAATTGATACCATACAACTTTTTCATCATCAAATTTAATTTTTATCTGCTTTTCATTTTCATCTATATACATTATTGTTCCATATTCTCCATTGAATACACCTTTACCAACTTCTAAAGTTATATTATCTTTTTCCCAATAGATGTCATAATTGTTTTTAATTTGCATAATTCTATCGCCTTCTCTAAATATAACATCTCTATATTCTTTTTCTTTTTTTAAGTCACTTTCTGGATTAATTTTTTCTTGTAACATTTTATTTAATTCTTTTGTACCAAGTAATCCTTTTTTAGTTGGTGTTATTATTTGAATATTTTTTAAGAAGTCATAATCTCCATATTTTTTTAGCCTTCCTGTACTTAATGATAGAATATTATCAAGTATTTTATTTTGATTTGATTCATTTATATAGAAAAAATCATCCAAAAATTCTTCATTATTATCTACTTCTTCTAAAAAATTTATTCCATCATTAACTTTATGGCTATTAACTATAATTTTACTTTTTGCAGCTTGTCTAAAGATTTTATTTAATGTTATAGTTGTTATTCTTTCTGAATTTATAAGATCTTTTAGTACATTTCCTGGTCCTACAGATGGTAGCTGATCCACATCTCCAACTAGTACCAATTTTGTTCCCTTAAAAATAGCTTTTACTAAGTAGTTCATTAAGAACAAATCAACCATCGAAAGCTCATCAACTATAATAACATCTGCATCTATTGGTGCTACATCTATATCAGGATCTTGATTTTCATCTACAACTATTTTTCCTAATTCTAATAATCTATGTAATGTTTTTGCTTCCTCTCCTGTTGTTTCTGTCATTCTTTTAGCTGCTCTACCAGTTGGAGCACACAAAGCAACCTTTCTTTCTTCATTTTTGTACATTTCTATAATTGTTTTTATTGTTGTAGTTTTACCTGTACCAGGTCCTCCTGTGATAATACAAACATTATGGTCATTTACAGCTTTTACAGCTTCTTTTTGTTTATCTGAAAGCTCTATGTTTGAACTTTTTTCAACTTTCTTCAATTTTCTATCAAAATTATCTATTTGTTTTACATTTCTATAATTGTCTAATGAAATTAATGAATTAGCAATATTCATTTCTGCTTTATAGTATGGTGCTAAATAAACCCATTCTTGATTTTCTCTTTCTTCTATTACTATATCTTCCTTACCTTTCATATTTATAAGGCAATCTTCAATAGAATCTTCATTTACTCTTAATAGTTCCTTTGCAAATTGTAATAAGTTTTCATATAGAACTGTACAATGTCCATTATATGTTGCAAGTTTAAGTGCGTATTTTATTCCACTTAAAATTCTTTTTGGATCATCTAAATCCGTTCCTATTTTAATTGCTATATCATCAATTTGTTTAAAATTAACTTTATTTAATAAATCTACTAATAGATATGGATTATTTTCAATTTCTAATTTAGTATTTACACCATATTTCTTAAATATTACTTGAGCATTTTGTGGACCTATACCAAATTTTTCTAGATACCCAACAATTTGCCATACTTCCCAATTTTCTACAAAAGCGTTTCCAATTTCTATTGCTTTTTCTTTTGATATTCCTTTAATGGTAGAAAGTTTTTCTGGTTCAAATTTCAATACATTTATTGTATCGTCTCCAAACCTATTTACTATTCTAGAAGCAATCGCTTTACCTACGCCTTTTATAAAACCATTTGCTAAATATTTTTCTAATGCTTCAGTAGTTTCTGGCATAATTTTTTCAAAAGTTTCTACTTTAAACTGCCTACCGTATTCTTTATGTTCAACAAAATTTCCTATCGCTTTTATCGTATCTCCCTTATTCACAAAAGGTATATATCCGACTATAATATTTTCTTCATTATTGTCAATTAGTGTAGCAACTGTATAACTATTTATCTCATTTCTATATATTATATCCCCTATTTCGCCTTTAATTTCCATATATACTAAAAACCTCTTCTTTATAGTATATATATTTTATATTCTTTTAACTAATTAATCAAGTATTTTATTTAGTTTTATCTATACTGTCAATTATCTCTCTACATTCTCTCCAATTTGCTATTTTTATGTAATCATATTCCTTTCCCAATCTTTTTAAAATTTCAGAAGTTCCATCGGTAGAGTCTAAATCTGCAATTATTATGTCTTTTATATTTTCTTCTTTACCGTATAAAAATCTAAATAAAATTGATCTTACAAATCCCTCTACTTTCTCTTCCTGATTTTTTACTGCTATTATAAAATAAATTCCCTCTGACTTTAAATTTGTATATGTATATGTATAAATTATTGTTTTTATAATTTCAAAAAGCCCATACAATGCTAAAACCCAAAATATCCCATTAATTATAAAATCCCACATAACCTACCTCCAGTATATAGTTATTTTATGCAAAAATTGGTTAAGTGTGATTTCTTAATTGATGCCCAACTTAGTTTTTTATATATTATTTAACATTTACAAAACGTGGAATGTGCTTTAAGTCTCAAGTTCCCATCTTGAAAATGATACTTTTTTATAATATAATATTTACTATGAGAAGTTTAATTGTAGATAATAAATTTAATAATAAAAAGCTAGATAAATTTTTATTTAGCAAATTTAATGGCTTAACATATAACACCTTTTTTAAAGCTTTAAGGAAAAAGGATATACGTATTAATGATATAAAAGTTAATGAAAATGTTACTTTAAATGTTGGCGATAAAGTAAGTGTTTATATTACTGATGATAAACTATTTTTTAAAAAATTTAATGTAATTTATGAAGATAACAATATATTAGTTATTGATAAACAAAAAAATTTAGAAAGTACTGGTGATAATTCATTAACCTCTATAATTAAAGAAAGTTATGGTACTAATGTTGAACCTTGTCATAGATTAGATCGTAATACCAGTGGCTTAGTTATTTTTGCAAAAAATTCAGAAAGTCTAAATATATTACTAGAAAAGTTTAAAAATATGGAAATAGAAAAACATTATAGAGCTAAAGTCTGTGGTATTCCTAACAAAGATTCTTCTACTATGACAGCATATTTATTTAAGGATAAAAAGAAATCTATTGTTTATATTTCTGATACTCCAGAAAAAGGTTATTCTAAAATAATTACATCATACAAAATTTTAGAAAAGAATTTTAAAGAAAATTATAGCATATTAGATGTTACACTTCATACGGGGAAAACTCATCAAATAAGGGCTCATCTTGCTCACATTGGGCATCCTATTATAGGTGACGGCAAATATGGAAATAATGAAATTAATAAAAAATTTGGAGTAAAAAGTCAAGAACTTGATGCTTATAAGATAATATTTAATTTTTCTACTGATGCTAAAATATTAAATTATTTAAAAGGCTTTTCTATACAAAAATAAACGAACATTTTATTGTTCGTTTATTTTATAAGTTCTTGAAATTCTTCTGCTGATATAACTTCTTTTTCCATTAGTACTGATGCTACTTTATTTAACTTGTCCATATTATTTCTCAATATATTTTGTGCTTGTGCATAAGCATTGTCTAACATAATTTTAACTTCTGCTCCTATTGCATCTCCAAATTTTTCTCCTAATAATTGAAGTTCATAAGGATCTTTTTCTGTATCTATAAATACTGGACCTAAAGTATCACTCATACCATATTTTATAACCATATTTTTAGCTATTTGTGTAGCAACTTCTATATCATTACTTGCACCTGTTGATATATCATTTAAGACTACTTTCTCTGCTGCTCTTCCACCTAATAATGCTATTAATTTTTCTTGCATTTCTGTCTTAGAAATATAGTATTTATCTTCATTAGTCTTGTACATTGTATATCCACCAGCTACACCTCTAGGAATAATAGATACTTCTTTAATATCTTTTTGTGTTTGTAATGTACTACTTACTATAGCATGTCCCGCTTCATGGAATGCTGTTAATCTTTTATCTTTCTCTGAAATTACTCTACTTTGTTTTTCTAATCCTACAGTTACTTTCTTTACAGCATCTTCTATATCATTTTTTGTTATTTCTTCATGCTCTTTTATTGTTGCAATTATAGCTGCTTCATTTAAAATATTGGCAAGTTCTGCTCCTGTAAATCCTGCTGTATCTCCTGCAATATCTTTCATGTCAATATTTGGTGCAAATTTTTTATCTTTTGCATGAATTTTTAATATTTCTTCTCTTCCTCTTAAGTCAGGAAGTGCTATTGTTATTTGTCTATCAAACCTTCCTGGGCGAAGTAATGCTTTATCAAGCATTTCTGGTCTATTTGTTGCTGCTAATACTATTATAGTTTCTTCTGTATCAAACCCATCCATTTCTACAAGTAATTGATTCAATGTCTGGTTGTTCTCTGTTTCTGCTCCACTTCCACTAGTTCTTCTTGAACCAATAGCATCAATTTCATCTATAAATACTATACATGGAGATATCTTTTTAGCTTTCTCAAATAATTTTCTTACTCTTGATGCTCCTAATCCAGCAAACATTTCTATAAACTCTGATCCACTCATTGAAATAAATGGAACATTTGCTTCACCTGCTATTGCCTTTGCTATTAATGTTTTACCTGTTCCGGGTTGTCCACAAAGTAAAACTCCTCTTGGTATTTTTGCTCCCATTTCATAGAACTTTTTAGGTTCTTTTAGAAAATCAACTATTTCTATCATTTCTTGCTTTTCTTCTTCTAATCCTGCAACATCATCAAATTTTATTTTTGATTTTGTTGTTTCTGCATCATATACTTTTCCTTTATCACCTAAGCCTTGTAATTTAATAAGCAATATGAATAGAATCACTAATAAAATTGTAGGTAGTAATGAAAATAAAGTTCCAGAAATTTTTACAAATACATTTTGAGGTTTTTGTGTAAAATCAATATGATTTCCTTCTAAAGACTTTTCTTGAATTAATTCAATAAAAGCTTGTGTACTTGGGATAAGAGTTGTTTTTTCTTCCTCTATATCTTTTAATTTTATTTTCGCCGTAGTACTTCCAGCAGTCATCTCTACCTTTTCTACATTGCCTTCTTCTATCTGTTTTATTAAATCTGTATAAGATAATTCAGTATCTTTTTTTGTATTTGTTTGCATAACTAAAATAACTACTAAAATAGCTATTGCTATTAGCAATAATACACTTGCTAGAATTATATAAAATTGCTTTTTCTTATCTTTTTGACTCTTTCTTTCATCCATTTTTTATCTATTCTCCTTATTGTTTAAACATTATTTCCTTGAGGCTCTCCATCTGTTTCATTTTTTTCCTTTTCTTTTTCTTTCTTCTTTTCCTCTTTATTTTTCTTGTCATCTTCTTTCTTAAGTCTTTCTTTTTCTGCCTCTTCTTTTTCTTGTTCTTCTTTTCTTTTTAACTCTTGTCTTACTCTTTCTTGCTCTTCTATAATTCTTGAAAGTTCAATTTGTCTTTTTATTAAATCAGATTTTATTATTAAAATTGATGCTACAATATAAATACAAGTTATAGCCATATACATAATTGAAAAATATTCAATTGTAAATCCTGTTAATATATTTACAACAATATATATTAAATTTAAAATTATAGGTAATGTCAAAGCATGTATTGCTATATTGTAAACTGCAGAAAATTTTAAACGTATTTTTGCAAATATTCCAACTATAAAGCCTATTACAGAATACATTAATGCATCCAATAATACTGTTGAAAAATATATTATAAAGAAATATATAAACACTAAAATAAATGATGATATATATATTCTATATAACATATTATTACCTGATAATATGTTTATTATATCATTCTTATCAAACTTATTTATATTATAAGTATCAGATAAATCAGAATATGAAACCATTGATGGTAAAGTTGCTATAGAAGACTTAAATATTAATTTATCTTTTAATATAACTAGACCATTAGAATATTTTTTTATGTCTTCTGTATATTCATCTACTTTTTCTGTTTCTATGTCTCTAGTATCAATAATTATTTTACCGTTAAAAGGATCTTCTATATCTAAGTTTATTATTTCTTCCTTACCAGAATTAGGTACTATTGTTAACTCGTTATTAGAAAATGTTATCTCTTTTAATTCAGATTCTATATAATTTCTAACATTTCCTATAGCAATAGAAAATTTATATACCATAAAAATACTTAGTACAATAACAAAAATCAAAATGATTTTTGTTATATATACTATTGACTTTGTTACTTTTTCTGTTGCAAAAGTTCCATATTCATCTAATCCAATAATACTCTTTTTTACATTTTTAAAGAATGTGATTTTGCCTTTTGATTCCACTTTTGTTTTTTACCTCCAATTAAAGTTTTTCAACAGTCATTCCATCCTTTGTATCTTTTACATTATATCCTTGATCTTTTAATTCATCTCTTATTTTATCAGATAATTCCCAATCTTTATTTTTCCTTGCTTCTTTTCTCTTTTCTATAAGATCTATAATATTTTTTGGTAATTCAATATCTTTTTCTTCATTTAAATATTTTTCAGAATTTTCTAAATCTAATCCTAAAACTTTATCAAATTCTAATAACAAATCTGCTAATTGTTTTGATTTTTTTTCATTTCTAACTACTTCCCATACAATTCCCATTGCAGCTGGCATATTTAAATCATCATTTATTGTTTCCAAAAATCTTTTCTTATATTCTTCAATTGTGTTATTTTCAACAGCTTCGTTTCCAGCTTTATGTTTTAAAAATCCTTCTCTTAATCTTCTTAAAGCTTTTTGACTTGCTAAAACTGTATCAAAAGTAAAATTTAATTTTGTTCTATAATGTGCTGTAAAGCAAAATAATTTATAGGCTAATGGCTCTATTCCTCTTTTTTGTAACTCATCTAAAGTATACACATTTCCCAATGATTTTGACATTTTTCCGCCATCTACTTGTAAAAATTCAACATGCATCCAATATTTTGCTGGAACTTTACCAGTTAAGCCTTTACTTTGTGCAATTTCGTTTTCATGATGTGTTGGTATATGATCTATTCCTCCTGTATGTATATCAAATTGATCTCCTAAATATTTTCTTCCCATTGCAGAACATTCAATATGCCAACCTGGATATGATAATCCCCATGGACTTTCCCATTTCATAATATGGTTTTCTGGTGCTTTTATCCATAATGCGAAATCATAAGGATTTCTTTTTTCTTCATCCACTTCTACTCTGGCACCTGCTATTTGGTCATCTATATTTCTGTTTGATAATACAGGATATTTATCTAATTTTGAAATATCAAAATATATTCCCCTGCTAGTTTCGTATCCGTATCCTTTTTCTACTAATGCTTCTACAAACTCTAACATTTCTTGAATATGATCAGTGGCTTTTGCAATTATTTCGGTTTTATCTATATGTAATTTTTCCATATCTTTCAAAAAGACATCTGTATAATATTGGGCAATTTCATAAGGATCCTTATTTTCTTTTCTTGCAGCCTTTTCCATCTTGTCTTCTCCTTCATCTGCATCTGATTCTAAATGCCCAACATCTGTTATATTCATAACATGTTTTAATTTGTATCCATTATATTTTAACACTCTTCTTAAAGTATCCATAAAAATATAAGCTCTAAAATTTCCAATGTGTGCATAACTATATACTGTTGGTCCGCATGAATACATGCGAACCACATTATTTCCATCTAATGTCTTAAATTCTTCTTTCTTATGTGTTAAAGTATTATAAAAATTTATAGCCATCTTTCCCCTCCTATTAATTATAGACTAAATTAATTTAAGGAACTACGTTATTTACAACAGTTTCATTGTTTCCGCCCACTTCATTATTGCCTCCAGTTTCTCCATTTCCTCCTTGCTCATTGTTGCCTCCAATTTCGTTGTTTCCACCTATTTCTTCATTGTTTCCACCAGTCTCTGTATTTCCATTTGGATCTTCTGGTACCGTTGTATATTTATTTACTACTATAGTAATATCTGCTCCCTTAATCAATTTTTCTCCTGCTGTAGCACTCTGTCTTAAAACAATTCCTTCGGCTTGAGTTGCATCTTCTTCATAAGTTACTTTTATATTTAAACCATTAAGCAATTTAGTTGCTTCTGCTTCTGTTTTGCCTACTACATTTTGTACTGTAATAGTAGAATTTGCTTCTGTATGTTTGTCACATTTTTCATCTGGTACATTATATTTACTGCTTCCGCTTGTAGTCCATTTTGCATTTACTTCTTTTTCTGGTCTTGCAGTATAGCTTTTCTTAACTTTATTTGGGCAGTATTCTGTAGCTATTTTTCCAGAATCCTTACATATTTCTAGTTGTACATGACCTTCGCAAGGACCAGGAACTGTTCCAGAAACAAATACTTCTGTATATGTGCTACTACATTTATCTGTAGCTAATTTTCCAGATTGTTTACATATTTTTGCAGTAACTATATTGTCAGGTCTTTCAAAACTTGCACTTTCCAAATCTTCATGCACATCTTGCATAACACTACTCCATATAATAGCTGCTGCTGAAGAATAATATACTGGAAGTTCTACATCATATCCATACCAAACTGCTGCTGAATAATATGGTGTAAAACCGCAAAGCCATTTATCTTTTCCGCCTTCAGCTGTACCTGTTTTTGCTCCTACATCCATTCCACTTATAGCACATCTCCATGCTGTACCTTCTGAACCATAAACTGGTTCTTCTAGTAAGTTCTTTAATATGTATGCATTACTTTCTGAAATAACCCTTCTTGTTTCTTGTTCTGGTTCTAATACCGTTTTTCCATTTGAATCTACTAACTTTTCATAAAAAGTTGGTTCTATATATTCACCATCATTTGCAATTGTTCCATAAGCTGCTGCCATTTGTAGAGGTGATGTACCGCTACTTGTTCCTCCCAATGCTAAAGATGGAACTGCATCTTCATCACTATAATTTGATAATCCAAATTCTTGTGCATATTTTACACCTGTCTCATATCCTACATTAGTAAGAATTTTTGCATTTACAACATTTGAAGAAACTTCTATAGCTTCTCTTACAGTACATAACCCTTTATAGTATCCCCCAGCATTATTAGGTGTAAAACCACCTCCAAAATTTGTTTTTGAATCATCATATACAGTTGCTGCTGTAATTATCTTTTCTTCAAGACCTGGAGCTATAACTGCTAATGGCTTTATTGAAGACCCTGGCTGTCTTGATATATCTACTGCTCTATTTAAATCTTGTGCATGGCTATCATCTCCAAGCGCTCCTACTGCTCCTACAACTTTTCCGGTTTTATAATCAATAATTACCATTCCTGCTTGTGCTTTATACTCAACACTATCAGATTCTTCTGTAGTCACATAATCATCCTTTTTCATTTCTTTTTCCATTTTCTTTTGTATATCTGAATCTTGTGTCGTGTATAATTTATATCCTCCTGAATATAATAGTGTTTTTGCCGCATTATAGTCTATTTCTCTACTTTCAGCTAATTCACTTATTACTTGATCTATTGCTGCTGCTGTATGGAAAGACATATCTACATTACTTGAAATATTACCTTGTTTAAATTTTAATCCCTTATTAACCTTTTCTACTGCTTCATTGTACTCTTCTTCATTAATTTTACCTAATTTTTTCATTTGTGCTAATACTGTTATTGTTCTATTTTTTATTAATTCAGTATTGTCTTCTTCTCCATAAGGATCATAAGCATTTGGTATATGATTTATACCTGCTAAAAACGCAGATTCTTCTAATTTTAAGTCTTTTGCAGATTTAGCAAAATAATACTGTGCTCCCATTTCAACTCCATATACCGCCGTATGTGAACCTCCGCCCATGTATATAAGGTTTAAATAGGTTTCTAGTATCTGTTGTTTAGAAAGCATTTGTTCTATTTGAACCGCTCTTGACATCTCTCTTATTTTTCTTTCTACACCTGCAACTCCTTCATCTTCATCATCATCCATTAAGTTTTTAACTAATTGTTGTGTGATAGTACTTCCTCCAAAAGATGATTCTCCTCCATTAAGTATAAATTCAATAGCTGCCCTTGCAGTTCTTAATATATCCACTCCAGAATGGCTTTCAAATCTTTCATCTTCTATTGCCACAAAAGCATCTGCTGTATATTTTCCCATCTCATCAAAAGCCACTATTCTTCTACTTTCATCTCCTGATAGTTCTGTTAATTTTTTCTCATCAATGTCATAGATTGTAGTATTACTTTCAGAGATAACTAAATCCTCTTTAGTTAAGGCCCAACTATCACTAAAAAATATTGCAGCAAAAGCTCCTATTGCAGCTAGTGCCAATATTACTAATATAATAAAAATAATTATTATAGCCTTTTTTAGCTTTGGATGTTTTTTCTTGTCTCCTTTACTATTTTTAGTTTTTTTATCTTTTTTCCCACTTTTACTTTTCTTTGAATTACTTTTTACTTTATATACCTTTGTTTCATCTAGTTTCTTGTCTTTTTCGTTTTTTTCCATAGAAAACCTCCATGCCTAAATTTTTACATATATATTATATAATATATTAAATAAAATTGAAAGTATTTTAAGAAATTTTTAATACCCAGTCTAAAAGTGCTTAATACTAATATAAAACTTTCCTATAATCTGTATTCTTTAGCAAGTTTTCTTATCTAATATAAACTTACTTTTGTTTAAAAAAATGCATCCAATTTAGATGCATTTCCTAATTTATGTTTTTAACCAAATATTCCTTTTTTCTTAATAGGTGGTTGTTCATTCATAGTTTTAGCTAATTCAACTAGCAAATCTCTTTGTTCTTTTGATAGTCTCTTTGGCACTTGAACTTGTACAGTAAATACAAAATCGCCCTGACTATTTCTATTTAAACTTTTAAATCCTTTATTTCTAATTGTAAACCTTGTTCCTGTTTGTGTTCCTTCCGGTATTCTATATATTTCTTCTGTTCCATCTACTAATGGTATTCTTAAATCAGCTCCCAATGTTGCTTGTGTAAATGTTATAGGAACATTACATAGTACATTATCACCATTTCTTGTATAAATACTGTGTTTTTTTACATGTATATTTATATATAAATCACCTTTAGGTCCTCCATTTTCTCCTGGATCACCTTCACCTCTAAGTACTATGGTTTGATTATCATCTATTCCTGCTGGAACTTTTACAGTTAACTTTACTTGTTTTCTTACAGTTCCTTTTCCTTTACAGTTTTCACAAGGTTCTTTAATTACTTTTCCTGTTCCATGACAATTGCTACAAGTTCTGGTTGTTTGCATTTGTCCTAATATAGTAGTTTGAACTTGTTTTATTTGTCCTGTTCCGCCACACACAGTACATGTTTCTGGATGAGTTCCTCTTCTAGTACCTTCGCCATGACACAAATCACATACTTCATTTCTGATTACATTTACATATCTTTCAGTTCCCAAAAAAGCTTCTTCAAAACTTATTTCTAAGTCATATCTTAAATCAACACCTTTTTTAGGTCCATTTGTTTTTCTTTTTTGTGAACCAAATCCTCCTCCAAAAAATGAAGAAAAAATATCTCCTAAATCGCCAAAATCTGAAAATCCATCAAAGCCTGATGATGAATAAGAATAATATCCTCCTTGACCAAAAGGTCCTCCTGATCCACCAAATCCTTGTGGACCATCTGCTCCAAATTGATCATACATTTTTCTTTTTTGTGGATCAGATAATGTCTCATATGCTTCGTTTACTTCTTTGAATTTTGCTTCTGCTTCCTTTTTGTTATCTGGGTTAGCATCTGGATGATACTTTTTGGCTAATTTTCTATATGCCTTTTTTAGCTCATCTTCACTAGCATTTTTATCCACACCCAATACTTCATAATAGTCCCTTTTTTCTGCCATAATATCCTCCACTTTTTCTAAAATTTAGAGGTTGAAAATATTTATTTATATAAGTAATTTCAACCTCTTAAAGAAATCTATTTTTTATCGTCTTCTACTTTGTAATCTGCATCGTATACATTTCCATTTTCATCTGCATGTGGTGTTGCTTCTGCATTTTCTGTAGATCCATTTGCATTAGCATTATTTCCAGCTTTTTGAGCATATAATTTTTCTGAAATAGAATAAAATACTGTTGTTAATTTTTCTGTTGCGGTTTTTATAGCTTCAACGTCTGTTCCTTCTAATGCTTTCTTTACATTTGCTATTTCTTCTTCGGCTTTTGCTTTTTCTTCTCCACTTATTTTATCTCCTAATTCATCTAATGTTTTTTGAGAATTATATACTAAGCTTTCTGCATTATTTCTTACTTCTATTTCGTCTTTTCTCTTTTTATCTTCTTCTGCATGAGCTTCTGCATCTTTAACAGCTTTTTCTATATCTTCATCTGTTAAGTTTGTACTTGCTGTAATAGCAACTTGTTGACTATTTCCTGTTGCCATATCTTTTGCAGATACATGAACTATGCCATTTGCATCTATATCAAAAGTAACTTCTATTTGTGGTACTCCACGTGGTGCTGCTGGAATTCCTGTTAATTGGAATCTTCCTAAAGTTTTGTTATAAGCAGCCATATCTCTTTCACCTTGTAATACATGTATTTCTACACTTGTTTGACCATCTGCTGCTGTTGAGAATATTTGAGATTTTTTAGTTGGTATTGTAGTATTTCTTTCTATTAATTTTGTAAATACTCCACCCAATGTCTCAATACCTAATGATAAAGGTGTAACATCTAGTAATACTAAATCTTTAACATCTCCTGATAATACACCACCTTGAATAGCTGCACCTATAGCAACACATTCATCTGGGTTTATTCCCTTATCTGGTTCTTTACCTGTTATTTTCTTAACAGCTTCTTGAACTGCTGGAACTCTTGTAGATCCACCTACTAATAATACTTTGTGTAAATCAGCTGCTGTAACACCAGCATCTTTCATGGCTTTTTCTACTGGTACTTTTGTAGCTTCTATTAAATCGCTAATTAATTCTTCAAATTTTGCTCTTGTTAAAGTTACATCTAAGTGCTTTGGTCCATTTGCATCTGCTGTTATAAATGGTAAATTAATTTGTGTTTGTTGCATACCAGAAAGCTCTATTTTTGCTTTTTCTGCTGCTTCTTTTAATCTTTGCATTGCCATTTTATCAGATGTTAAATCTATTCCGTTTGATTTTTTAAATTCTGATACTAAATAATCTATAATTCTTTGGTCGAAGTCGTCTCCACCTAAATGAGTATTACCATTAGTTGCTAAAACTTCAAAAACTCCATCTCCTATATCAAGTATAGAAACATCAAATGTTCCTCCACCTAAGTCATATACCATTATTTTTTGGTCTTGATCTTCTTTGTCCATACCATAAGCTAAAGCTGCTGCTGTTGGTTCATTTATAATTCTTAAAACTTCTAGTCCTGCTATTTTTCCTGCATCTTTTGTTGCTTGTCTTTGGCTATCACTAAAATATGCTGGAACTGTAATAACAGCTTGTGTTACTTTTTGTCCTAAATAATTTTCTGCATCTGATTTTAATTTTTGAAGGATCATAGCTGAAATCTCTTGTGGTGAAAATTCATCTCCTTCTATTTTTACCTTTTTACTTGTTCCCATATCTCTTTTAATAGATATTACTGTATTTTCTGGATTAGTAACAGCTTGACGTTTTGCAATTTGTCCTACTAATCTTTCTCCATTTTTTGAAAATGCAACAACTGATGGTGTTGTTCTATTTCCTTCTGCATTTGGAATTACAACTGGTTCTCCACCTTCCATAACTGCAACACATGAATTTGTTGTTCCTAAATCAATTCCTATAATTTTTCCCATAATTAAATTCCTCCTATTCTTAGAAGTTTGAAGTGGGATTTTTAAAAGATATATTCTTTTAAACTTCATCTTCTAACTCTACTTTATTGATATAAAATTAAAATCTTTTTTAATTAGCTACAATAACCATACTATGTCTTATAACTTTATTTCCTATCATGTAGCCTTTTCTATATTCTTCTTTTATTTCTTTTTCTCCTAAATTTTCATCCACTACAGAACTTACTGCTTCATGGTATTCAGGATTAAAAGTTTTACCTACCGCTTCTATTTCTTTTACTCCTCTGCTTTCTAAAACATCTTTAAATTGTTTTAGTACAAGTTCAACACCTTGTTTATAATTTTGATCTTCTGTAGCTGCAGTAGCTGCTTTTTCCAAATTATCTAATACTGGTAGTAAACCCGTAATAATGTCAGAAGTTAAAGAACTATATAAGCTTTCTCTTTCTTTTGCACTTCTCTTTTTATAGTTATCAAACTCTGCTGCAACTCTTTTTAGTCTATCTTCTGTTTCTTCAAGTTGTACTTTTTGAGTCTCAATTTGCTTTTTTAACTCAATAAGTTGATCTGCTTTTTTATTTTCTTCTTGATTGTTTTCTTTGTTTTCTTCCATTTTTTAGCCTCACTTTCTTTTTATTATTATTTTTCAAATGATTACTCTCCATTAAGCTTCTTGCTAATATACTTCATAACAGAAATAACTTTTGAATAGTCCATTCTTTTAGGACCTATAATTCCTATTGTTCCTAAGTCTTTGTCTTTATACTTATGTTTAAATGTAACAATACTAAAATCTTTTAATTTTTCATTTTCAGTTTCTTCACCAATATATACATTTATGTCATTAGCAAAACCTGTATTTAATAAGTCCATCATTATTTCTTTAGTGTCTAATATATTAATGAAGTTTTTTGCAACTTCTAAACTTTTGAATTCTGGTAAATCAAAAGCTTTATTAGCTCCTTCTAATAAATATTCTGTTTCTTCACTTATTACTTTTTTTAATTGTTGCATTATAGGTTTTATTACATTTAAACTATAATTCATCTGTGAAAAAATATATTCTTCTAGTGGTTTATCAATGGCTTCTAATGGTTTTCCCTTTAGTTTATTATTAAATATGAATGTAAGTGTATTTACTTGCTCTTCTGTTATATCTTCATCAAATTTAATAATTGTTTCTTTTATTATTCCTGAATCTGTTAAAATAATTGCCATTAAATTTCTTTTACCTAATAATACGAATTTTACTTCTTCAATTTTCTGCATATTATTACGCGGTCCAACTGCTACAGTAGTATAATGGGTAATTTCTGATAATGTACTTGTTGTAATTCTTGTTAACTCTTCTATTTCATTCACCCTTGTTTCCAGTTTTGACTGAATATATTTTATTTCTTCTATACTTATGTCATCATCTTTTAATAGCTCATTTACATATAACCTATATCCTAAAGCTGATGGTACTCTACCACTTGAAGTATGTGGTTTATCTAAATACCCGCACCTTTCTAATTCTGCCATTTCGTTTCTTATTGTAGCACTACTATAATCTAAATTGTATCTTCTGGCTATACTACCTGAACTAACTGGCTCTGCTGTATTTATATATTCATCAACAATTGCCTGTAAAATTCTTTTCTTTCTGTCGTCCATTTATTCACCTTCTTTTTAGCACTCTTTACATTCGACTGCTAAGCATATATATATTATCTCCATTTTTAGCAATTGTCAATACATATTGCTAAAAAATAATGTGAATTTTTTGTGAAAACTTTTTATCACCAAAATATTAAAAGTGATATTTTCTTTTACATCACTTTCTATAATAAAAATTATAAAATTTCAGGTTATCCTGTCAACAAATTCATATAAGAGGGTGTAGAATATAGTGGTTCTTTGTCAAGTTAGTTGACAATAAATATAATATATGATAAAATATCCTTCGTAGGAATACGGAGGATAAAAT
>CALXPY010000018.1 GCA_944390395.1 uncultured Clostridia bacterium
GCGGGGTGGAGCAGTTGGCAGCTCGTTGGGCTCATAACCCAAAGGTCGCAAGTTCGAGTCTTGCCCCCGCAACCAAAATAAAACTCAGTAATCAAAATAGTTACTGAGTTTTTTATTTTTATAATAATTTATTTTTAAATATAATGTTACCGTCTATTTGACGTCCAAAGGCCCCGTCAAAATTATTTTGTACCAAAAATTTTAATTTCTACATATAAGTCTCCATTTTCTTTGCAAGTACTATATTGATTACCTTTTCCAGTTAGCTTAATCACAGTATTATCCTTTACATTTTTTGGTACATTTATTGTTTCCACTGTCTTTTTAATTACATAGCTATTGTCTTTATTTATAATTTTTCTGCTAATTTTAATTGGCATAGAACTTCCAAACTTTGCCTGCTCTTTTGTAATTTTCAAATTAACGTATATATCCTTATGATTAAAGTATTCATTAAATATATCTTCTAAATTACTAAAATCAAACATATATTAATCTCTCCTGTTAAATTTTTATTTTTCTAGCATAATCTGTCAAATTCTTGTTTAAATTTTTCTATATATTTCTCGTCTGACATAAATTGATAGCTTGGATGGTACATATTTATTATATATTTACAATTAACATTTTTCTTTAAATCTTCAAATATTTCATTAACTCCTGCACAAAATACTATTACTTTTGGATTTATTATTTCAATTTCTTTCCATATATAGTTTTCTTTGTACTTTTCATAATAATTATATAAAATCCTTTTATCACATTCTGCAAATCCACCGCGTTTATTTATGTTCATATATGATATATCCATTTTTGATAATCCACAAATTTTTTCGCATAGATATTTTTGCATTTTTTCTATTCGCCTTGTAAGCTTTAAATTGTTGTTTTCAACCTTATAGACTGACTTAAGCCAAAAAGTTTCATCTGCTTTGGAGTTGCCACGCAAATTACTTTCTGCTAAGATATATAGGACCGTATTATCTTTTTCATCAAACACAAAGCCATCAAATGTAAAGTTATTTTTATCTACTTTTAAGAAAGGCATTGTATTTTTTTCATAATCTATTTTGTAATTAACTTCATGTTTGTGTGCCTTTTTCCACATTACAAATAATTCGTTTAATTTCTCCGTTTTATTCATCTTATCCCCATTATTAAGTAATTTTCTTCAAGTATATCATAGCGTTATTATATTTTCAAGTAATGTTTTCTTATAAAATTCAAGTTTTCATTCATGAATTTTGAATCCTATCCCCCAAACTGATTCAATATATTCGTCTTTGGTTACTGTTCTAATTTTCTTTCTCATATTACTTATATGAACTTTTAAAGAATTCTCGTCACAGTCCAGTGTGTCTTCACTTATTAGTTCAAGTAATTTTGTTTTTGTAACAACTTGTTTTGGATTTAATATTAATTGTTTTAATATTGCATACTCTGTTTTAGTTAAATAAATTTCTTTGTCTTTAATATATAATTTATGATTATTTTGATCTAGCATCATATCCTTAAATCTTAATTCTTCTTCGTCTTTTTTATTATTGTTTATACGTAATTGTACTTTTATCCTTGCCAATAATTCATCTTTATTAAACGGCTTTGTAATATAATCGTTTGCTCCATTTAATAACACATTAACTTTATCCTCTGTTGATACTTTTGCACTTATAACTATAATAGGAATATTCTTTACTTTTTTTACTATTTCTTCTCCATTTATTCCTGGCAACATTAAATCTAACAAAATTAAATCTATTTTCTCTTTTTCTAAAATAAGCATTGCTTCAGTTCCAGAATAGGCATCTATAATAGTATAACTTTCTTTTTCTAAATTTTCTTTTATTAAATTATGTATATCAATATTATCCTCTACTATTAGTATCTTTTTCAATGTTTCCTCACTTCTTTATTATATTAAAGTTCTCCCCATAGAATCACTATGGGGAGGCAAGTTACTTTTCTTCTTCTTCAGGATCTTTAAGGTCGTCCAATTTATCAATTTCGTCTTCCAAAATAACATTAAGCATCTCTTCAATTAAAAACTCTCTTATTACAATTACCTCACCTTTCTTTTCATCTTCGTTTAGAGGTATGCACGTATAACTGTCTTCTTCAAAAAATTGAATTATAAAGTAAACTGAATATCCTTTTTCTATCAGTTTCGAGCATATTTCTTCATCGTAAAATTCGCCATATAAATATCCGTATCCAAGTTCTTCTGCTATATGGAGATCTTTTAAGAGTTCATCAATACTTAATGGTTGCCGTTCTTCATGGTCAAATTCTTTTTCCATACTTAAGCTCCTTCCTTAAAAGAAGATTTCTAGTAAGCATATACCCTGTTTACTATTTTTAATACTTACCTTCATATATATTAACATAATTTTAAACTTTTATCAATTATTTAACTGTTATTTCATCTTTTATTCCATCATATTTTGCATCTCCTATTCCTTTTACATTTTGTATATCTTCTATTTTTTTGAATTTTCCATTTTCTTCTCTATATTCTATTATTTTGCTTGCTAAAGAAGGTCCAATACCAGTTAGGTTTTCAAGTTCTGTTTGAGTTGCAGTATTTATATTAACTTTTCCTTTTGAGTTTTCGCCGTGTACTTGTTGAGATCTCTGTTCCTTCATTTTCTTCTTCCTTACTTGGTATATATATCTTTTCACCATCTTCTGGTTTATATGCTAAATTTATATTTTTTAGACTTGCTTTTTCTGTTAGTCCACCTGCTTTTTCTACAGCGTCAGATATCCTCTCCCCTTCTTTTAATTCTATAATTCCTGGTTTCTTTACTTCTCCATCTAAATGTATAACTATTGTGTTAGATGCTTTTTCTTCCTCTATTACTGGATCTTCATTTAAATTTTCTACATATTCTTCCTCTATGTTCTCATAATCATTTTTTTGTAGTTGCATATAGCCATATATTCCTATAACTAAAATCATTATAAATATAATACAGCCTAATATTATTTTTTGTTTATTATTTAAATTACTCATTTTTTCCTCCAATATATTGAATTTTTTTAAAATTTGTTATATATTATTATCTAGTTTTATAGGAGAAGAATCATGAAAAAAGCAAAAAAATTTTTATATCTGTTTATAATACTTTTTTTTATACAATTCATTTTTATTCACACTTCCTTTGCAGTTGAAAATACTAATAATTTAAAAATCTATTCACCATCATATATTTTAATGGAAGCAAGTACAGGTAAAATATTAGCTGAAAATAATCCTAATGAAGTAATGCCACCTGCAAGTACTACTAAGATTATGACTGCCATATTGACTGTAGAAAATTGCAAATTGGATGAAATTGCAACAGTAAGCCATAACGCAATTTTTTCTGTGCCACCTAGTTATTCAATTGCAAGTTTAAGAGAAGGTGAAGAACTTACAGTAGAACAACTACTGAACGTCTTATTAATACAATCTGCAAATGATGCAGCTAATGTATTAGCAGAACATATTGCTGGTTCTGTTGAAGAATTTGCTAAGATGATGAATGATAAGGCTAAGGAACTGGGTTGTAAGAATACAAACTTTGTTAATGCAAACGGAGTAGAAGAAGATGATCATTATTCAACTGCTTATGATTTAGCTTTAATGGGCAAATATGCAATGCAGAATTCTACAATTAGGAATATAGTTACTAAAACCCAATATACTTTACCCAAAACCAATAAATATGATAAAGAAGATAGAATTTTTAATACAACAAATGATTTAATAAGGGAAGATTATAGCGATTCAAAAGATAATTATTATTATGAATATGCTAATGGTCTAAAAACAGGATATACTACAGAAGCAGGATCTTGTATAGTAGCAACTGCTAAAAAAGATAATCTAGAACTTATTGCAGTAGTTTTAGGTGGTGAGACCACTGATGATGGATTAAGTGAAAGAAATTTAGATTGTATAACATTATTTAATTATGGATTTGATAATTATAAGATTGAAAATGTAAATAAAGCAAATGACGTTGTGCAACAAATAGATGTATTTGGTGCAACTGCTGATACTCAAAAGTTGGATGTTGTTGTTAAGAATGATATTAATTTGTTTTTAGATAAAAATACTGATATTTCTCAAATATCGCCTGACATTGAATTAAATAATAACCTTAAAGCCCCTATTTCTATGGGAGATACTATAGGAAAAATAAGCTATAATATTAATGACACTACTTATTCTTCTGATTTAATAGCAGGCAGTAGTGTGTATAAGTCTGATATACTTTCAACTATTATAAAATTATTATTAGCAATTTTAGCATTATGCTTACTATTCAAGCTATTAAAACCATATAAATCCAAAAGTAGAAAAAGTAGTAAGAGTACATCAAAGAGGAAAAAGAAATCCGGAAAACATAGTAAAAATAATACTTTTAGAATAAATAAATATCTAAGATAAAGGAGGCATTGTTTAAACATGCCCCCTTTTAATTATCATTTCCTAATATTATTGTAATATCAACAGTTCCTTCTTCTCCTTCTACTAAATTATCCTTCCCAACAATTTCTTTAATCTCTGATTGTATTGCCTCATTTACTCCGCTTCTATTAATTATTGTTGTTGTATTTGTGTTAGATGTATTGCCGGTTTTAGTAACACTATATCCTTTTTCTTCCAGATTGCCAATTAATTCTGTTAATTTTTCGTTTTCTCCAGAACCGTTTAATATTTCAATTTCTACATTAGCTCTATCTATATCAGCATTTTCATCTTCAGTTTGTGACTCGCTTTCTTCCCCAAAAAGCTCTTCTAACACTTCTTGCGTTTCATCTTCATAATGAGAATAAATCCATGTTCCATTAAGTGATTGCTCTGAAACTCCTGGTAATGTATCTGTTTTTAAATTATCTATATCAAACTCAACTGCATAAGGTATGTAATCTTTTATTGTATCAAAATCTAAGTTTGTCTCTACATATTCTTTTGCTATATCAATGAAACTATTAATTTTCAATATATTTTCTGGTCTTAGTGTCTGTTCTGCTAATGTCTTTAAAAATTCCCTTTGTGTTCGCATTCTACCTATATCTTCAATACCATATTCGTAAGGATAAGTAGAGCCATCATTGTTATGTCTAAATCTTACTAGTTGCTCTGCTTTATCTCCATCTAATTTTTGAACGCCCTTTTCTAAATGAATATGTAAATTTTGCGAACTAGAATCATAATCCATATCTATTGGAACATCAAATGTTACTCCTCCAATTTCATCTACTAAGGCTCTTAATGCTGCAGTATCTACCATTACATATTTATCTATATTCATGCCCAATAGTTCATTAACTTCTTTTAAAATATTATCTGCTCCTGTTTGATATACTGCATTTATTTTATCCCAAGCTGAAGCATAATTTTTATCTTCCCCTATAAATGTGTCTCTTGGTATAGACAACATTGAAGCAGTTTGAGTTTTTGGATCATATTTTGCAACCATAATTGTATCTGTTAAATTTTCACTTTTTCCAAGTAATAAGCAATATAAATTTGGTAATGTATTTACAGTATTTTCATCATGTCCTACAGTAGTTGCGAGAATTCCTTTTAAACCTCCTCCATTTTTAGTTACCTTATATGCAAAAACGCATCCTGCTATTGCTAATATAAAAAGTATAACTAAAAATATTTTTAAACCGATTCTCCTTTTTTTCTTTTCGTTGGTTTGCTTATCTTTTTTCAATTCTTTTCACTCCTATTAATATGAAATATAACTCCCTACAGTATAACAAATTTTATTACATTAATCAACATATAAGACTAAATTCTTTAAAATACTATTTCTAATAATATATTATTATTATACATTCCTTTACCTATAAATGATTGATTTATTGCATCTATTACTCCACTATCTGTTATTACAGTTGAAACAAAAGAAATTATAGCTAATATTACATAAATTATAACCAAAGCTTTTAGTAATCCAAATATAATTCCACCTAATTTATCAAATTGCTTTATTACTGGTAATTTTGTTATTAAACTTGCAATTCCTTTTACAAATATTAGTATTATTCTAGCAATTATATATACTACGATAACTACACCTAAATTAATTATAGAAATGGCTACATCTCTAGCTGCTGTTTCAACCACTGCTGTTTTTGCATCATCAGCTGCATCTTCTATAACTTTATTTATATAATCTGTCATTGCAGTTGGCATATTTGAACTTGTATCATTTTCTTCTACTTCTAAAAACATACTTTTTATTGAGCTTTCTAAATTTTCATCTAATTTAGTGTTATTAATTATAAAATTAGAAACTGGCTTAAATAATATAAATGCAATTATTAAAGCTAATAAAAATGTTACTATTTTTAGTAAAGAACCTGTTAATCCTCTTTTATATCCTAAAAATATGCAAAGTACTAAAATTCCAACTATTATTAAATCTACAATTATTCCCATCTTCTCACCTCCTATAAATTAACAATTTCTATTTTATCTATGTAAACAATTCCTGCTATTCCTCTTCCAATAACTATATTTCTAACTTCTTGACTAGAATTGTATCTTTTTACTAACCAGCCTGTTGTATTTAGGAAGTCAACTTCTGTTCCTAAATTTATTGCAACTATATCGTTATAACAATATAGATCTCTTGCTATACCCTCTATTGTAGAGTTGTTTGTCTTTCCAGTTAATACATTCTTAATATCCAATACTGTATTTCCACTACTGAATAAACCAGCAGACTCCTCTTGAAGTCTAATTGCATAATTTGATAGCTCTATATCTCCAAATATTATTTTTTTATTGTCTTCTTTTAGTTTTAAAATTTCTTCTGCTTTATTATCATATATTAAGTATATTGAAGAATCAAACATACAAACTAATCTATCTTTGTCCTGATATTTAATATTTATAATTAAGTTATTATCTTCCGCTTCATATGTATATACAACAGGTTCTTCATTTTCAGTTCTTGCATTATCTATAGAAATTATTTTTACATTAGATTTTACTGAAGTTCCTCCTGTATTAATTTCAGCATAAGCCATGTATTTATTATCTTTTGAAATTGAAGTATCTATAGCAGTTGTATTTGCTAAAAAGTTCTTAAATAATTCGTTGCCTTTTTCATCTAAAGTAATAATAACAGACTTATATGTTGTTCCTGTAACTATAATACTTACATATCCGTTTTCGTTTACATTTATCTTAGAAATATTCCCTTCTACTTCTTTTTCCCATACTATATTTTCTCCAGAAATCAAATATGCTTTTTGACTATTTTTTTCTCCTATGGCTAAATATTTTCCAGCTGTAGAATATACAGGATTATTTATCTGTAATTTAATTTCTGCTGTTTGTTTTCCAGAAGAATTATATTTTTTTAATGTATTTTCTGATAGTACACATATAGTATTATCAAATGCTATTACGTTATTATTTGAATATGAATTCAATTCAATGGTTGGTACATTTTCAGAATATACATCTTTTCTTAAAATATATTTATCCATAAAATCTCTAAATTCTTTATTATTAGCATACACTGCTATTATTACAATTAATGCTATAAGTATAATTACTAAAGTTGTTACAATAGCTATTTTTTTCTTATTAATCTTTTTTTCACCATTCTTAAATTCTATAATTTTATTCATTTTGTTTCCCTTTTTATTAGATTTTTACATTTTATTTATACCAGTTTTTGCTATTTTTTTCAATACTTTTTCTGAATTTTATTATTTTTTAAGATTAAGCATTTTCGCTTCTTTGCTTTTTCTATGTTTTATTAATATATTTATAATTTGTATGAAGCCTAAAAATCCAAAAATAGGATATAGTATATTTACTAAATTTGCAAATCCTATATTAGCAATTGGAATTGCTAATATGCTCATAATTAATAACATTGAATTATATTTTTTTATATTATTATTGTAATTCTCCAATACACCATAAGCAGCAGAAATTGCTGAAGTATATATGGCTACTATCATTACATAAGTATATATAATTGCATATATATTGCCAAAGTTTTTTATTACATATACTAATGGAAGTTCTATAATTGCTAAATTATTATTGCTTTGTAATAACATTAAATATATAAATACTCCAAGTAATAGAGTCACTATAGAACATATTGTACTTATCATCATATTAGATTTCTTGTCTTTTACATTCTTGCTTAATCCTATTAATATTGGAATAAGTAAAATACTGTTATAACTTGAATATAAAATACTACTAATAACCCAATTATATTTTACATCTTGTATTATATTTTGATTAAATAAATTAATTTCTGTTAAATTTACATTAATAAAAAATATAATTACTATTATTATTATTAAAATTGGAATAAGAAAAAAATTCGCATTTATAATCCTTTGTATGTTTCCTTTTAATGTAAAATAGCATATTAATGTAAATATTATTGAAGATATAATTGTTGGAATTCCATATTCTTGTTCTAATAGACCGCTAAATCCAGCTACCATAATATAGTAAGATAAAACTAAAAATATATTTATTATTATCTTTATTATTTTATTTATTTTTTTACTTTTATTTATTGTTAATAAAAGATTGTTATAATCTTTTATATCATTTTCTTTTATTAGACTTAAAACTTTATAAATAGTCATTCCTGTTAAAACAGTTGATAGAATTAAACCATATAACCCTTTTTCATTATAAGCATTAAAAAAAATATATATTTCTCTTCCAGAAGCAAATCCCGCTCCTATTATAGTTCCTATAATTACAAGTATTACTTTTATTATATTTTGCATAAAAAAGAACCTCCTCATATTAATTAATATGAGGAAGTCCTTTTTATATTCTTATTTCTTTCTCCTTCTTACTTGCCATACTATTATTCCAACTATGATTATAAATATTGGAAGACCAAATATTATTGTTAAAATAATTTGATGTTGAGATTCTGAAACAGCATAATTAACTATTTCTATATCTTTTCTAATAGTTATAGTATCTTCTCTTTCTGTTAGATATGATAACGAATTTAATATTGCATCTTGATTATTATATAAATCTATAGCGTACATATAATATTGTGTATTTATTTGAATTGGTGCGTTTGTAGCAAATACATTGTTAGAAAATACAAGTAATTTTGAATTATTATCATCTTCTACTTGTTTTGTTAAAATTGCACCTACAACAGCATTTGGAGAATCTTCATCATCATCTGTTTTACTATATGTCTCTATATCCATATCTGTTCTATAAAAGGCTTTATCACTTACTGTTGCTAATATTTCTGATGTTACATTTAATTCTTCTAATTTTTCTTGATCTTGTATATCTATTTTTCCTGGTGTTACAAGACATAAATTAATACCTGTTTCTAAATTTCTTGTTATACTTGTTCCACTACCAATGTTAGTAAGAATCATATTTGGATAATTAGCTATTCTTCTAGAACTATCCCCTTCTAAAAGTATTCCTTCTGATATGCTTATTCCATATTCATCTAATACTTTTTGGAAATTAGGAAGTTCTAATTTATTAATATTTGGATCAGATAATAATAAAATATCTCCTCCATTCTTAATATAGTCTATTATATAATCTTTTTCAGCTTGTGTTATATCTTCTTTTAATGTTGTAATTATTAACACATCACAATCATCAGGAACTTTTCCCTTAGATAATAAATCTACTGTTTCAAACTCATTTCCTTCTGATAATAAAGCACTTTGCATTGAATATAAATATTCATCTGAATATTGATTGTGACCTGTTAATAAATATAGTTTTGGTTTTTCATCAATTGTTACATTTACAATTGCATTTGTAATTGCTTCCTCAGTTATATCTATTTGTCTACCTGATGTATAATCATATGTAATTAGATCATATTCATATAATACTTTTTCATTATCGCCAGAAGAAACTATTATTGCTGGTGTTGAATCAGATAATCCATATTCTGTTTTCCATTCTGATTTTGAATTTAAATTCTCTAAATTCTCCGCTTTTATATGATCATTTATTTTTGTATATTTATTTGCAAAATCTACAACATATTGATAATTTTCAAATTTGTATAAGTAAATAGTTACTTCTTTATCTAAATTTGTTAATTTATCCTTTGTTTGTTGTGATATAGAATAATTTTTATCCTTTGTCATATCTATATCAGTTGGATTTAACATTTCAATCCCAATATTTATTATAAAATACAAACAAATAATTATTGCTACTAATAATATTGTTAAAGATACATTCCTTAAACACTTTTTTCTTAATATTTCAGAAATTTTCTCTTTCATCTTATCCCTCCTCTATTTTAATGCTTTTCTTCTTTGCATTACAATAATAGTAAATAAAATAAACATTACTGTAAATGAAAGTAATCCTACAATTTCTGTAATAGAAATTAGTCCAGATGACATTTTTGCAAATTTATCTATTAATGAAATCTCTGAAAATATAGTGCTTATATTTGGCAAAAACCATGGTAATATTAAAAATACAACTGTAATTATAGCAGATACTATTTGATTTTCTGTTAGGCTAGAAGTAAACATACCAAATGAAATTGCGGCCATTGCCACTAATAAAAATCCCACCATAGCAACAAGTGTTGTTACAATATTTGGATCACCAAAAAATGTTAAAATAACAAAATAAATCAAAGAAATTACCAATGTAATTGCAATTAAAGCCACTGCTGCCAAAAACTTACCTAATACTATTCCTGTAATGCTTCTAGGGGATGTAAGTAATAGTTGCTCTGTACCATTTTTTCTCTCTTCTGCAAACATTCTCATTGTTATAAGTGGTACTACAAATAGCAATCCATACATAGCAGTAGCGTAATATAAACTTCCTAAATCTAATGCAAAAACTTCAATTGTCGTTATATAGAAGAATACACTAAACACTAATAGAAATAATCCTATAGCTATATATCCTATTGGAGATAAAAAATAGCTCTTTAATTCTTTTTTAAAAACTGCAAACATTATTTTTTTCCTCCTTCTTGTTTATCTTTTTTTACTTTATTCTTTTTCTCATCTTTTTCTTTACTTTTTTTCTTGTTTTCATCTTCTTGTTGACTTTTATCATCTTCTATTAATTTTATAAATGCATCTTCTAATGTAGCTTCCCCTTGTTTTAATTCAAATATAGTAATTTCTTCTTTAGGTAAAACTTCAAATAGTTTTTTCCTTAAGTCTATATCTTTATCAGATATTACTTTATATTGTTTTGTACCATCTTCGTTGTCTTTTTCCAAAGTTATTTCTTGTATTCCTTCTATTTTTTCATTTATATTTTTCATATTATTATTGTTGTCTTCAACTGTTAAGATAATAGTATTCTTACCTTTTGTTTTATTTTCTAGATTTTCTGGTGTATCTATGGCAATAATTTTACCTTTATTTATTATTATTACTTTTTCGCATATTTGACTTACTTCTGATAAAATATGTGAACTTAATATTACAGTGTGATTTTTCCCTAAATTTTTTATTAAACTTCTTATTTCAGTTATTTGTTTTGGGTCTAGTCCAACGGTTGGCTCATCTAAAATAATCACTTCTGGATTTCCAATTAATGCTCCAGCAAGACTTACTCTTTGCTTATATCCCCTTGATAAATTTTTAATAAGTTTGTTTTGAACATCTACTAAACCAGTTTGTTCTAGAATTCTTTCAATTTCTTGTTTTCTATCTTTTCTTTTTACAAATTTTAATTCAGCCATATATCGTATAAATTCTTTTACTGTTAAATCACTATACAACGGTGTACTTTCTGGCATATAACCTATTTGTCTTTTTACTTTTTTAGGTTTTTTAGATATATCATATCCATTTACAATTATATCTCCTTTAGTACTTTCTATATATCCAGTTATCATATTCATAGTTGTACTTTTTCCTGCTCCATTCGGTCCTAAAAAGCCTACTATTTCACCATCTTCTATTTTAAAATTCAAGTCTTGTACAGCTACAAAATCGCCATATTTCTTTGTAAGATCTTTAACTTCAATCAATGTTCTTCCTCCTTAAATTTGTAAATATAACCTCCTAAATATTAACATTTAATGTATCAAGTTGCAATATATTTCAATAACAATTCACAGAGAATTTACATTTTGTTATATTTTACTTATTTTTTTACATTCATTGCTAGTTTAATCAATTTCGGAAACATATATTATTTGAAAAAGCATACAGAAAGAACGCTCCAATATTATTTGAAACGTCCTGTACTTTGCATAACATATATTAACTTAACTTTTCCATATTAGCGTATCTGCGATTCGCTAAATTGACTCTACTTCCTATTGTATTTAAGAAGCTTCCTAATTTTATTTCCATATTCTAGTGCATGACTATCAGGATTCAGTGCTACTTTATATAAAGTGTAGGGCGAAAAGCAAAGTAGCTGAGCTGAAAAGTTTCTTTGTTGCAGTGCCTGTGAGCCGTGAAGTAGTTACTATTGCCATAACTACCTCCCCTATAAACACAAGGGTTAGCGCTACTGCTATACGTGTACGTAGAATATTCTGTGCTCCACTCCCATGAGTTTGAAGCCATATCATGAATATTACACACTTTATCTCCTGTTGTTCCTGTATTTTTTCTCGAGCTATTTATACTTGTTTTATTGGCATAGTTAGTATTTTCCATTTCTTGTATGAATAATATTGCTGTATCCCAAGCATAACTATTTACTAAATCACTCTCTACTCCTACATTATCTTTTTCGTCATACATATTTCTACTTATTTTTGCCGCTTCTATTTGTGTTACATTATTCCATAAACTTCCCACTTTTGATTTACTAAACGTTGTTGATGTTGAAACTTTTGATAGTGGTTTATAGTCTGTTACACTACTTCCACTTCCATAACTTGCTTCATATCTTCCTAAATAATATCCTCCATTATTTCTTACACTATCTACAAATCCTCCTAAATTTTTAGCAATTGCATTTAAGCCATCTAAACCACTTGACACTATTCCATCTGGATTTGCTCTTGTTGCATATTCTATAAATTCATAACCATCATCTAATAATTTTATCTCTTGTTTATAGTTCTCTGGACTTTCTTCTGTATATGCTAATTGGACTGGTGTTGGCGTTCCATTGCTTGTGTTAAATGTATATCTTCCTAATTGTATATCACTATAATTTGTTCCTGTATTATCCTTATATACTCTTCCTACTGGTATCCAAACAAATTGATTTTTATCTTTATCTTGTATTACTATTCCCTCTGGTACAGTTGTTCCTTCTTCTTCCACTACTTCAAAGCCTTTTGGTATTGTTACTTTATTTCCATATTCATCTTCTACTTGTACTGTTTCTTCTTGTATTCCTGTTGTATCTTCTATTGTTGGTGGTCCTGGATCTGGATCAGGTATTGTATTTTCTTCTGGTATTTCAATATTATTATTCCATTCTGAATTCATTATTTCATTTAATTCTTCTAACAAATCATTTAGTTCTGCTTGATCATTTGCCACTGCATTATTCATTGCATTTGCAGCTTCTTTTGCCTTATTTATTATTCCATTCTCACTAAATACTGCATCTATTGTAACTCCTGCTAATATTAAAATAACTACTATTGTCACTGCTAACGCTATTAGCGTTATTCCTCTTTTTTCTTTTATACTCCTCATAAGTTTTATCTCTCCTCTTCTTTTTTATCTTTAAATTTACTCTCACAATATGTGATAATATGTTTTTTCTTTCATATATATCCACTAGTAAAATTCTGTGAAAAAAGCACACAAAAAGAACGCATCACATTTTTTAGATACGTTCTATATTTTACATAATATGTTTTAATTTTAGGTACAAAAACTAAACCTGTTTTATTCTCTAAAACATAGCTCTCTCTCCAGGCTGTCCAACAAATCCCTTCGTTTACATAACCTGTTGATAAAGCTTCTTTTTTTGTATCTATTTGGTTCTTTAAACTATAACTCTCTCTCTCTCTCTCTCTCTACAGTATCAAGGCTTTTAAGCATTTGCTCTTTCTCTCCTTCTTCTTTTCTTTCTTCTTTTTCATGTATTATATCAATATGTTTTCTCTTTTTCAACATCTTTTTATTATTTTATTATTTCTCTTCTTTCTAATTTTCTATTTTTTATTGATATTTTCCTATTCTTATGATATTATTTCCTTAACATTTTATCGTTTTTTTGGAGGTTTTCTATGGCTCGTATTTCTTCTATTGATAGAAATCAAACTTTTCTTTTTTGTTTAGATAACTATATTTCTGATGATAATCCTGTTAGAATTATCGACTCTTTCGTCAACAACCTTAACCTTGAACAATTAGGGTTTATTACTTTTAAATCTTCTGCTCCTGGTCAACAACCTTATTCTCGCTCTGATTTACTTAAGCTTCATCTCTATGGCTACGTTTCTGGTATTCGCTCTTCTAGAAAACTCGCTACTGAATGCTCTCGTAATATTGAACTTATTTGGCTTATTAATGGTATCCTTCCTTCTAAGTCTTCTATTTCTGACTTCGTAAAAGTTAATGAACTTCCTATTCAAAATACCTTTAAAAAGTTTGTTCAATTCCTTAAATTTGCTGACTTCATTGATGGTAAAATCAATGTCATTGACGGCACTAAGATTAGAGCTCAAAACTCTCGCAACAAATACTACTCTATTAAAAAAATCGATAATACTATTTCTTACTTCTATTCTCAAATTCAACATTATACCTCTCTTCTTAAAGATGAAACTTCTTCTGATTCTAATGTTGATTCTGCTTCTGCTATTTCTTTTAAAGACAAAATCTCTAATTATCAACAAAAAATTCAGGAATTCTCTGAATTAAAAAAAAAATTAACTGACAACAACCTCTCTCAAGTCACTCTTACTGATCCTGACTCTCGTATGATGACTTCTCATGGCAACTCTGATATTTCATACAATCTTCAATCTTCTGTCGATGCTAAAAATTCTCTCATTGTTGCCTTCGACGTTGTTAACGATCTTAATGACTCTAACCAATTACAAAATTTACATCAAAAAGCCTCTGATAACTTAGGCTCTTCTCCTGATGCTACTGTCGCTGATATGGGCTATTTTAACGCTTCTCAAATTGCTTATTGTATTTCTACTGGTTCTAAAGTTTTCGTTAAACGTCCTAAAACCAAAAACTCTACCAACAATTCTGACTTTTCTATTGATAAGTTTTCTTTCATCCCTGATAAAAATATTTACATTTGCCCTAATGGTAAACAGCTTGATTTTGTTAGGACTATTAAGAAAAAAAAGGATAAAGATGACGACTCTTCTTCTGTTATCGGTTACGAATATTTTTGTTCTTCTTGTTCTAATTGTCCTTTTCTTTTCAATTGCACTTCTTCCGTCGATGGCAGAAGAGTTACTCGCAATGCTTTTCAAGATGTTTTAGACATTGTTCAAAAAAACTTTGACGAAAACCCTGATATGTATACTATCAGAAAATGTGTTGTTGAACACCCCTTCGGTACTATTAAACGTTCTCTGGGTTATACTTATTTCCTTCGTAAAGGTCTTATGGCTGTTAATACTGAAGCAGCCTTTATTTCTCTTGCCTATGATCTTAAACGATTACCTAATATTTCTTCTGTTAAAGATATCATCCAAAAAATGGAGGATTTCTTCCTGTATTTTTACTATTTTTTTACTATCTTCTATATTTTTCAAAAAAATCATAAATTCTTTTTTGAATTTATGATTTTTTATTACCTTTATTTTATTTTTATGTTTACCTTTGCAGCTCTATTTTTCCATTCGCTGGCCAGTCTCTCTACAGTATCAAGGCTTTTAAGCATTTGCTCTTTCTCTCCTTCTTCTTTTCTTTTTCTATTATATCAATATATTTTTTGTTTTTCAACTTATTTTTAATGGTCGCTTTCAAATAATTCTTTAACAAACAATTCTCTATTTTTAAGTTCGTTATTTTTACCTTGTAATAAATTTTCAAAAAACATTACTAAATAATTAAATGTAGGATAAATTCCTTTTGGAATATTTCCATAATTACTTCTAACTAAAGCATTTCTAAAATATAAACTATGTTCTTTAAACATATCATTATTAACATCAAATCCCATATTGTTAAGATACTTTTCAATAAATACTGCTGTTGTTCTTGTATTACCTTTTCCAAAAGGATGCACTTGCCAAATACTTGAAGTGAATTTTGCAATATGTTTTATCAATTCATCTTTATTTAATTTTGAATAATCAAACTCCTTTTCTTCTTTAAAATCATAATCAAAATAGCTTTCAATATCTTGATAATTTACATATTTAACAGTATCTCCATTAAGGATGTCCTCTTTTTTAGTAATATTATAATTTCTATAATTACCTGCAAAATCATATATATCTTTAAATAAGTATTTATGAATATTCTTTAAAGTTATAGGACTAAAACCAAAACTTTTATCTTCTAGCAATTGGGCAATTCTTAGTGTTACTAAGTCGCATTCTTTTTCTCTTTGAATATTTATATCATTTGAATTTTGTGTTTCATAATATGTTTTTAATAAATTTTCTACCTCACTATACTTTAATTCCCCATTAATATTTTTTTGTGATAGGTCTAATAAATATTTAGAAGGTTCTAAATTATCAACCTTATTTAATCCAATACCAGTATTCCAATATTCTTGTTTTTTTATAGTATCAGTTGTTTCATTTTCAATTATATAATTCTCTTCGTTAGACATATAAAAACCTCCTAACTTACTCTTTGTTTATATTCCCTTGCATTTCGTCACATTAATTTAATTAATATAAATTAAATTTTATATTAGAAACACATTAAATGTCAACGCTTTTAATAATCTAAACTATTAGCATCTAAAAGAAAATCATATATGCTCATTAATATAATTCCATTTTCATATCGTGATCTTTTTATATTATCCCCTACTATTATAATTTTTTTAAAAAAATCGTTTACATTTAATAATGATTTTTGCTCTTGTTTTACCTTTTCGCTTGTTTTCATTTCTAGAGCCGACTGAATGTATATTTTATTGTTCCCTTTATTCGCTACAAAATCTATTTCTAATTGTTTTTTTGTATTTCCTTCTCGTATTTCAACAGAGCCAACATCTACATTATATCCACGTTTTTTTAATTCTATATAAATTACATTCTCCATAGTATGAGATATTTCGTCACTCTGTCTAAAATCTAAAAATGAATTTCTTATTCCCATGTCTGTAAAATAGTACTTTTGTGGAGTTTCAATAAACTTTTTTCCTCTTACATCAAATCTCCTTGCCTTTTCTATCAAAAAAGCATTTTGTAAATAGCCTAAATAATTATATATAGTTTTATCTGTCATAGTCGAATTTTTATCTCGTTCCTTAAAGTTATTTGATAATTTTAAAGGGTTAGTAAGACAACCTATATCTGAGGCAATTATTTGTACTAGCATTTCTAACTCTTCTTTATTTTGAACATTATTTCTTTCAATAATATCGTTAATATAAACATTATCCTTTTGCCCCTTTAAGTAATTTATTTTGCTATTGTCAGTTTTTGATAGTACTGCTAAAGGCAAGCCTCCATAAGTATAATACTCGCTTAATGCTCTTTCTTCTGATCCTTTATATACAGAATAAAATTCTGCAAATGATAAAGGATACACTCTTATTTCGTCTCCTCTTCCCCTAAATTCTGTTACAATATCTGATGATAAAAATTTCGAATTACTTCCTGTTACGTATATTTCTACATTATTTATATGCATAAATCCAATTAAAACTGATTCAAAATCTTTAACTTCTTGGATTTCATCTAATAATATATAATATTTGTTTTTATCTTTAATTAAATTCCTTATATAGTCATCTAACATATCTGGATCTAAATATTTTTTATTTTTATTTTCATCTAAGCTCAACTGTATTATATGCTCTTCACCTATCCCTTGATCTAAAAGATAGTTTTTAAATATAACATTTAATAAATAAGATTTGCCACATCTTCTAATTCCAGTTATTATTTTTATAAGATGATTATCTATTCTATCTATAAGCTCTTTTAAATAGTAATCTCTATTTATTTCCATATTAATACACCTCTCATTACGAATTTTATACGTACGCGTATTTTTTTCGTAATAATTATAACATATTTAAGTATGTTCCGTCAATTTATCGTTATAAAAAATCAGAGAAATTTAACTTCTTCATTAACATCCGAATCTGCCATAAATAATTTCATTTCCTTAAAATTAAATAATTTTGCTATTATATTTGTTGGAAATGTACTTATTTTTGTATTATATCTTGTAACATCATTATTATATATTCTTCTAGCAGCTTGAAGTTGACTTTCCACTTTTATTAAAGCTTTCTGTAATTTTAAAAATTGCTCACTTGCTTTTAGGTTCGGATAATTTTCTATTATGGCCATTATAGATTTGTATTTCTCTGTTAAGGCTATTGCTGCTTCTTCATTTTTATTTTTATTATATTCTGCTCTTAATTTTGCAATATTCACAAGTGTTTCCTGTTCATGTTCCATATATCCTTTTGTTACTTCTACTAAATTTGGTATAAGATCAAACCTTTGTTGCAAATATACATCTACTCCACTTTCTGATTGCATTGCTTTTTTCCTTAGAGTTACTAAATTATTAAATATCCCAATAAATACTAAAATTAAGATTATTATTATGCCTACTATTACATATAACATTATTTTTTCCTCCTACTATATATTCATTTTAACATATAATATTTTTTTATACAACAAGTTGTTTTTATATTTTATATATGCTAATATATTCTTAAAGGGGGTTTTATAATTGTTTAAAAAAAGTAAAAAAGTAATACCAAATATTGATACCAAATTTGAAAATTTATATATGTCTTTATATTCTAATCATTTAGTAGAAATCGAAAAACTAAGAAAAATTACAATGTGGTTATTTGTCTCTACATTTTTATTTATATTACTTCTTATACTTGTACCAATTGCGATTGTTAAAATTTTAAGTGTTATACTTTTTCTTTTATCGCTATTTTTGGGATTTTTTTATAAAAGAAAGTATGTACATGCATATAAAAATGATGTTATAAAAAAATTTATACAACTTTTTAATAATAAATTAGAATACTCTGCTACTACTGACGATTTCTTTATACAAAGAAATTATATTAATGCTAATTTTACTAATGAAGATTTTACTAATTTTTATGCCGATGATTATATAAAAGGATATTTAGATAGTTCTACATTTATAAGGATGGCTGATATAAAAGTACAAAGAATTGTTAGATCTGGAAAAAGTTCATATACTGTAACTTTATTTAGCGGTATATTTGCTTTTACGACTTCTATAAAAAATATTAATGCACAAATAAAAATATCTAAAAATAATTTTAATATATTAACTAACTCTGGATCAGTAGAAATGGATAACTCTATTTTTGAAAAATATTTTGATGTGTATTCAGAAAATGAGCTTTTAACTATGAGAATTTTAACACATGATGTTATGAATACTTTAGTTGATTTTTATATTAAATACAATTTACCATTTGAAATTGTTTTGTCCAATAATATAATTTACTTAAGATTTTTTACTGGAAAAATGTTTGAGCCCAAAATATTTGGTAAATCTTTAGATAAAGATTTATTGTTTACACATTATAATATATTAAATTTTATTATGACTGTAAGTAACAATATTAACAAAGTGTTACAAGAAATTGAAATTTAATATAAATTACAATAAATATAGACATATACCATAATTAATGATAAAATTACTATCTAAAAATATTGTAGGAAGGGATTTTTAAAATGAAAGAACACATTATAAACTTTTTTAAAGGAATAATTATTGGAATAGCAAATGTAATACCTGGTGTAAGTGGTGGTACCATGGCAGTTTCTATGGGGATTTATGAAAAATTAGTTGATGTTATAGGTAACTTTTTTCATGATTTTAAAAAGAATTTTGTTAAAAATATGATATTTTTAATTCCTTTAGGTTTAGGCGCTGCCTTTGCAATAATTGCTTTTAGTAAATTGATTTTATTTCTTTTAGAAGATTACGCAATGCAAACTCAATTTGCTTTTATAGGTTTAATTTTAGGAAGTATGCCTTTTATATTTAAAAAGTCTACAGAAAAAGGTTTTAAGAAATCTTATATAATTCCAGGAATTATAACTTTTGCAATAGGAGTTACTTTGGCAGTATTACAGTTAATGGGAGTTACTGGTAATCCTGTCGAAAGTTTTGATATTAATTTTGTAAATGTAATTTTATTATTTGTATATGGTTTTGTGTCAGCAGCTTCTATGATTGTTCCTGGAATTAGTGGTTCCTTTATATTACTTCTTTTAGGTGCATATACTGCTATAATGACTGCAATTTCAACATTAAATATTCTTGTGTTAATTCCATTTGCTATAGGAGTAGCTTTAGGTATAATTTCATGTTCTAAACTTATTGATTACCTATTACATAAGTTTTATGGTTATACTTATTTTGCAATTATTGGATTTGTAATAGGATCTGTACCAGCAATCTATCCTGGATTTAGCTTTAATTTAGCAGGTCTTACAAGTATTATAATTATGGTTTTAGGATTTGTTGCATCTTATTTTATAACTAAATATACAAATAAATAATTAACTAAAAAAAGTGGCATTGCCACTTTTTTGTAAAGTTATAAACAATCTAGGCTTTTTCAAATCCTATTGTTACTTTAAATAGATCTCCATCTAAGTATATATGGAATTTTCCTCCTTGTAATTCTGTTAAACTATTTGCAATAGACAATCCTAATCCGCTTCCTTCTGTATTTCTAGAGGCTTCCCCTCTTACAAATCTTTGCATTAATTCATCTACTGAAATATTTAATTTTTCTTTAGATATATTTTTCATTTGTATTACAACTGTTTTTTGTTTTGGTATTATATCCATATACACTCGTGTATTTTCTAGCGCATATTTAGCAGCATTAGAGTAAATATTTTCTAATACTCTATACATATATCTTCCATCTGCATTAATAAATATTTCTTCCTCTGGAAGTGTAAGAATTTCTTCTAAACCTTTTGCTTTAAATCTATCTTCAAATTCCCCCGAAATTTGTTTTACTAATTCATTTACATTTATTTTTTCTATATTTAATTTAATATTTCCTGATGATGCCTTAGAAGCTTCTATCAAATCTTCTGTTAATTTTTTTAATCTTTGTGATTTATTTTCTAATATCATTAGATACTCTGTACATTTTTCATTTGGCATTTTTTCCTTTTTTAATAGATCTACGTAATTAATAATTGAAGTTAATGGAGTTTTAATATCATGTGATACATTTGTTATAAGTTCAGTTTTTAGTCTCTCACTTTTTAAGCTTTGATTTATTGCATTTGAAAGTCCACCTGCAATATCATTTATATATATAGTTAATTCTTTTAATACTCCTTTCATTTCTGCTTCGTTTAAATGTATATTAGTATTTCCTTCATATATACTTTTTACTGCCTCACGTACTTTGTTAAACTTAATAGCTGCTTGTATAAGTAACCATAATACTGCAAATAAATATCCAATTAAAATTAAAACAAAAAATGCACTATCCATAGCTAATGCTACTAATGTAAATAATATTATCGAAAAAACTAAAAATAATAAAATTACTTTAGTAGTCACTTTTCTATTTGTATATGTTTTTTTTATTTCGTGGCAAATAAAATATATTATAGTACTTTTTAATAATGTTTTAGTTTTTATTCTTTTAACTATAGTTTCTAATGTAATAATAGAAAAAATATAAAATAATATAAAATCTATTATACAAATGATTATAGAATATAAAATTCCTGAATAACTTAAATCAGCTACTATTGCTACATTTAATAAGATTCCTAAAAAATATATTATTATAACAATCTCCAAAGGCACTTTATCATACCAATTTAAATTTATTTTATTATTTTTTCCGCTTCTTCCGATTCCTGCAATTACACTAATAACACTAAATATTAAAATTATTCCAGATATAATAATTAAAGGTACAGAAATTTTATATAGTTCTTTTGCTATATCATATACTAGCTTTATTTCCATATAATGTGTATAATATGAATCATCACTATTTAATGATGTATACATATTTTGTTTTAATGCTTCTATTTCTTTATATTGTGTCTTATATTTTATATTTTCTATTTTTAGGTTTTCAATATTTGTATCTACATTTCCTTCTTCTACATTCCAGTACACTTCACTATTTTTTATATAACCTTTTATTTCTTCAATTGTATCTGTGTTCATTGTATGTTCTAAATTTGTTATTGCAATACCTTCTTCTGGATTTACAAATAGAAAGTCTATGTCGCTATATTCAGTTAAATAATAAATTCTTCCATCGCTATTTCCTATATTTACATTTTCTTGTACATCATAAGCTATATCTGTATTAATATTTATTTTCTCTAATATAGCTGTATATCTAGAGATGTCATCAAAAAATTCATATGAAAACCATTTAGTCTCATAAAAATTCTCTGCATCTTTAAAATCTTGATTTGATTCTATAAATATTACTGAAGCTATTGTTCCAACAAATATAACTAAAAAGATAGGAATTAATATATAAGATATATTTTTTAATATTCTTCTTTTACTTAATTTGTTTTCTTCCAAATCCATTTATACCTCCTTCTACTAATTAATTTTTTCTATTTTATATCCTATTCCCCATATTACTTTTAAATATTTAGGTTCTCTTGGGTTAATTTCTATTTTTTCTCTAATGTGTCTTATATGTACAGCTATAATGTTTTCTGCCGCATAACTTTCTTCTTCCCATACATTTTCATAAATTTGTTCTATTGAATAAACTATCCCCTTATTTTTAGTTAAAAATTTTAGAATATTATATTCTGTTGGAGTTAGTTTTACTTCTTTTCCTTCAACTGTTACTTGCTTTGTATTATCGTCAATAATTAATTCACCAGTTTTATAAATATTTTTCCCTTCTTGTACTTTATCTGCTATTGTTCCTAACATTGTATATCTTCTTATTTGTGAATTAACTCTTGCTATAAGTTCTAGTGGATTAAAAGGTTTTGTAACATAGTCATCCGCTCCATTGTTTAAACCAGCTATTTTATCGTAATCTTCTGATTTAGCAGATAACATTATTATTGGTATTGACTTGTCTTTTCTAATTAAATTTGCTGTACTTATTCCGTCTAGAACTGGCATCATTATATCTAATATTATTAAATGAATATCATCTCTTTCTTGTACTATTTTAAGTGCTTCTTTTCCATTATATGCTTTTATAATGTTATATCCTTCTTTGCTTAAATAAATTTCTATTGCGTCTACAATTTCCTTTTCATCATCGCATACTAATATATTGTACATATTTTTCATCCCTTCCTTAGTGTATTTACACACTAATTTTATTATATCATATAAATAATACCTTTTTCCACTTTATATAGTATAGCAAATACTTATTAAAAAAAAAGACTTAAAAACTTAAGTCTTTCTTAATTTTACTCTGCATTTTTTATTTTATTTTTGTATTCTATGTAATCTGAAATTAATATTTTCAATACTGCTACTATTGGAACTGCTAAGAACATTCCTAAAACTCCAAAGTATGCTCCTCCAATAGTTACTGCAAAAATAACTAAAAGAGGACTTATTTTTAATGAGTTTCCAACAATTTTAGGATTTATTATATTTGCATCTATTTGTTGTAAAATAATTACAATAATTGCCATTAGAAGTGCCTGACCAAATCCACCTGTAAGTAGTGTTACAATTATTGCAATTATCACTGCTATAATAGCTCCAAAATATGGTATTAAGTTAAATAGGCCTATCATAAATCCTAGTAGCAAAGCATACTTTACTCCTAATAGAGACATTGCTATTGATGTTAGTATTCCTACAACTATTGCATCTAAAAATTGACTAGATAGAAATTTAAAAAATATTTCATTTGATTTATTAAAATAATTACCAATATTTTTATATACTTCTTTTCTAAATATAGCTCTTATTAATTTTTTTATAAAGTTAAGTATTTCTCTTCTTTCTAATAATAAGTATACAGATACTATAAATGCAACAAATATGTTAAATACTCCATTAACTATATTAATTGCTCCTTTAGCATATTGAGTTAATCTCTCCAAATTTATAAACTGTTTTAAGTCTATATGTTGTATACTTTCTATGGCATCAATTACTACATCGCTTTTTAATACCGAATCCTCTGGCAAATTATTTATTGCATTCATTGTAGAGTTATAATAATTTTGAAAATTATTAACTAAATCCACTATACTTTTTGCTATTGCTGGCAGTACAAAATTTAGAGCTAAAGCTATAATTATAATTGCAATAATATACACGGTTATTACTGATAAAAGTCTTGCTTTTTTATTTATAAATTTTATTTTCTTAGATTTTTTATAAAATTCTTCAACTTTTTTACATGGTATGTATAATAAGTATGCAATTAATAATCCTATAATAAATGGTCCTAAAACATCAAACAAATTACCTATCCATTCTTTTATCTGATCAAAATTATCTAATGTTTTATAAACTACAATTATAGCTACTCCCAACAAAAACCAATATAACCATTTTGTTAAGCCTTGTTTTTTTTCTTTCATTTTTTTATTTAGCCCTCCTTATTATAAATCTATGTCTATTCCAACAGGGCAATGATCACTTCCCATTACTTCGGAGAATATATAACTTTCTTTTATTTTTTTCTCAATTGATTTTGAAACTATAAAATAATCAATTCTCCAACCTACATTTTTTTCTCTTGCTTTAAACATGTATGACCACCATGTATATGCATCTTCTTTATCTGGATATAAATATCTGAATGTATCTGTAAATCCACTATCTAATAATTCTGTCATTTTATTTCTTTCTTCATCAGTAAAGCCAGCACTTCTTCTATTTGTTTTTGGATTTTTTAAGTCTATTTCTTTATGTGCAACATTTAAATCACCACAATAAATCACAGGTTTCTTTTTATCCAAATTAGTAAGATAATTTCTAATTTCGTTTTCCCATTCTTGTCTATAGTCCAATCTCTCTAATTCTCTTTTTGAATTTGGCGTATAACAATTGACTAAATAAAAATTTTCAAATTCAAGAGTTATTACTCTTCCTTCTTTATCATGTTCTTCTATTCCAATACCATAGCTAACATTTAATGGTTTTTGTTTTGTAAATACTGCTGTTCCAGAATATCCTTTTTTTTCAGCACTATTCCAATATGAATTATAATTTTTAAATATTTCATTTATACTTATATCTATTTGGTCTTCTTGCATTTTTGTTTCTTGTATGCAAAATATATCTGCACTTTCCTTATCAAAAAAGTCTTTAAATCCTTTATTTATTACCGCTCTTAGTCCATTTACATTCCACGAAATTAATCTCATTATTTATCACATTCCTTTACTAAAAAATGAGGCATTGTAAAAATAACGCCTCATTTTACTTAATTAAAATTCATAAATATAACATTCTAAGTTTCTTCTACCATATTGTAATGCAGCACTGTGTGACCCAAAAAATATGTCTAAGTGATCGTTTGAAATTGCTCCACCTCTATCTTGAACAACAAACCAACCACCATTTGGCTTATCCTTTAGAGCTGGTATATATATAACTGTTCCTATTGGGTAGCCACTTCCTGCCGCTATTGTATACCATTCTGAAGCTCTAGCACCTGAGGCTGTTATACCATTTGTTTTACCACAACAACTTGCACAAGCGCAATATGCTGATGTATTAAATGTTTTTACTGTTGGAGTAATATTTTTTACTTTATTGGCAAGTGTAGTAGATGCAGTTGCAGCTGGATTTGTTGTAGCTGTTCTTTCAACACTACCTCTTGATATAGTTTGTTTTGTTCTTACTTCTACAATTTTATCTACTGGTTCTTTAATAACCTTTGAAGATATTTCAGTTTTTTCTATTTGCTTATCATTTTGATATTTTACTTTGTAAGTAACTTCTTTAATTCCATCTACACCATATTGAACAACACTATCTTGCTTAGCTCCTGATCCTGTTGAAACATCTTTTTTTATGGTTTCATAAGGAATTTTTACCTTTTCTACTACTATTTTTTCAACAATTTCTTCATAATTTTCTAATAATTGTTCTGCGGTAACATCACTTGAATTTTCAGATTCTTCTGCAACTTCAATTACTTCTTCAGAAGATTTTGTTATTCTAATAGTATTATTTTCTGATAATTCTGAATCCAAATCAGGTACTGATTTTTCATCTTCTAAAAGTAAAATATGATTTTCTTCTAAAATTTCTGATACTTTACTTTTACTTGTTAAAACATTCATTTCATATCCATTAGAAAGAATTATTTTAACATTTTTTAAACTAACGTTTCCTGCCATTACAGCAATACTTGTTAAAAATATAAATATGATACTTATGCATAATATCTTTTTCAGCGATATAGATGCTTTATCATCATTTTTCATATATTATTTGTTCCCTCCTTTAAAAGCAACAATATTATTATACCATTTTTTTATAAAACTGTCAAATTTTGTCCTTCTTTCTTTTATCTGTATATTAATATTATATGCTTGCTTGTACAATAATATGATTAATTTTTTAATAATGATAATACATCTTTTTATATATAATTATTTTATATAGGCTACAATTCTAAAATTTGTATAGCCTGTAGAAAAACAATAACCAGCATTATCTGAGCTTCTGTTTGCTGTATAGCCCTGTCCATATCTATAGTTATCTCCTCTAAAAGTACAACAATTATAATATATGTCAACTTTATATGTGCTATTTTCTGTTGTCCATTCTGCCAAATTTGATGCCATGTCAAATATATTACATGCTTTGTCTCCAGTCTTGCCTGTATTAATTAAATTTGAATTTACACTAGTTTTATTTGCATAATTTGTAACTCCCATTTCTTGTATAAAAACAATTGCTGTATCCCACGCATAACTATTTACTAAATCGCTTTCTACTCCTACACTGTCATCATTATTATACATATTTCTCGCTATTTTTGCGGCATCTATTTGTTTTATGTGGCACCATAAAGTTCCTTCTGTTAGTGGCGTTGAACTATTCGACATTACTTTTGTAGAAACCTTTGACAAGGGTTTATAATTCGATACATTGTTACCACTTCCATAGCTTGCTTCATATCTTGCCAAATAATATCCTCCATTGCTTTTTACACTATTTACAAAACCTTCCAAATCTTTTGCTATGGCATTTTTTCCTTTACTATCTGATGTTCCTTCCGGATCATCTCTTACAGAATATTCTTGATAGTAGGAGTTTATTTTTTCTAAACGCTCATAATTATAAATATTTTCTTCTGTGTATGCTGCTTGTACTACTGTTGGTGTTCCATTAGTTCTATCAAAACTATATCTTCCTAATTGTATATCACTATAATTTGTTCTTGTATTATCTTTATACACTCTTCCTACAGGTATCCAAACAAATTGATTTCCATCTTTGTCTTGCACAACTATTCCTTCTGGTACTGTTGTTCCTTCTTCTTCTACTATTCCAAATCCTTTTGGTACTGTTACTTTATTTCCATACTCATCTTCTACTTGCACTGTTTCTCCCTGTATATCTGTTGCATCTTCTATTTTAGGTACTTCTGGTTCTGGATCTGGTTCTGGTGTTGTATTTTCTTCTGGTATTTCTATATTACTATTCCAATTATTATCCATTGTTTCATTTAACTCATCTAATAATTCATTTAGTTCTGCTTCGTCTTCTTTTACTAAACTATTCATTCTATCTGCTGCCTCTTTAGATTTATTCAATATTCCATTTTCTCCTAATGTTACATTTATTGTTACTCCAGCTAGTATTAAAATCACTACTATTGTCACGACTAACGTTATTAACGTTATTCCTCTTTTTTCTTTTATATTTCTCATAAATTATTTACTTCCTTTCGTTATTGATTTAAATTCTCCCTCCACAATATGTGATAATATGTTTTTTCTTGCTCGTCCCTACTTCGTAAGAAAATGTATAAAATTTTGCTTAACCTCGGGTACAAAA
>CALXPY010000019.1 GCA_944390395.1 uncultured Clostridia bacterium
AAAAAATAAAAAAATAAATGCTTGAAATATAAGCATTTCTACATAATACTTTCTATAATATTTTAATTGCTATAACCAATAGGTATTCCAATTTGATTTTTATCTAAAGGCTCTTTAAATATTAAAATTCTAGTTAAATTTAGAACTTGTGGATCAGCAATATATTTTTTTAAAATATTATAAAGAATAAAAGGGTTTATATTATAAAAAAATTTTTGAATATCACATTTTAAAATCCAAAAGTCACCATTATTTCTTTTCATTATTCTCATTTGTTTTTGAACGGTTTCTACTGCTTTATGAGTTCCTTTATTACTTAAACATGCAAAAGAAGTATTAATAAATTTGGGGACAATATAAGGTTTAATAAATTCTTCTACATACCATTGGTGAACAATTCTATCTTTATAGGGAAGAGCTTGTATAATTCTTTCTTTTGGTTCATAGACTCTAAATGAATAATATTTCCCCAATTTATAAGTATCTTCTTTTAAATTACGTAATAAATTTATTAAATTATTTTCAAGATTCAATTCATATCTAATTACTTCGTTTTTATAGGTTTTGTTTTTTCGAGCTCTATTATGAGCTTGTAATATTTTTTCAAATGTTAAATTTTTATAAAAAACATTTTTTATCTTTTTTGGCATGAAGTAATCCAACCTCCTAACATATTGCATATATCAGTTATTAAATTACTCCACGCGTTATAATTTTGAGTAGAAATATATTTATATCTATGAGAAATTCGAACTTGTACTTTTAATAAGTTTAAATTTATATCAAACTCATTTAAATATTTTAATTTATCTACTTTGTTATATGTTTTAATAGCATACATTAAATTTCTTAAACCTGCATATAGTGAAGTTTTAATTTCATTTACCAAAGCAAAAGTCTCACTTTTAGGGTATTTTCTTACTATATCGTTTGAGTAATATATAAGATTTAAATATCTTTGGTATATTTCTAAATTATTATTGTTCATTCTAATCTCAATCCTCTTCTAAAGTTACTAACAGATGTACCGGCTATATTTAATTTTGTTATATTTTATAATACTTTAAATTTAAAATCAAGAACTTTAAGGACGTTCCTTAGAGTTCGTTTGAAGAAAATGATGGAAAACGTGATGGCTCTAATTTCTAGCACCTTTTTCTAAAGTTCAGAAAAAAAGTAAATAATAATTGAATTTTTATTTACTTTATAGTACAATTATTATGGAAAAAGGAGAGGGCTAAAAGATGATTAATGTAATTTTTTAGCTAGTTTTGTGCCTTAGAAAGGAATGTGAGTACTTGTGAGTAGACCAATAGTTGCAATAATAGGAAGACCAAATGTTGGAAAGTCTACATTTTTTAATTACATAGTTGGAAAACGAATTTCTATAGTTGAAGATACTCCAGGAGTAACTAGAGATAGAATATATGGAGAAGCTAATTGGAGAGGTAGAAAATTTACTTTAATAGATACACGGTGGAATTGAACCTGAAACAAATGATGTTATACTTTCTCAAATGAGAGAGCAAGCAGATATTGCAATTTCTATTGCTGATGTTATAATTTTTTTAACAGATATAAAGCAGGGAGTAACTGCAGCTGATGAAGATATTGCACTAATGTTAAGAAAGTCTAAAAAACCAATAATATTAGTATGTAATAAATCAGATAATTTTGGAAATGAACCAAATGAGTTATATGAATTTTATAATTTAGGCTTAGGAGATCCACATCCTATATCTGCTGCTAATGCAAAAGGAATAGGAGATGTATTGGATGCAATACATGAAAAATTACCTGATCCAGATCTTTATGAAGATGATGAAAATGTAATTAAAGTAGCAATAATAGGTAAACCAAATGTTGGAAAGTCTTCACTAGTTAATAAAATATTAGGAGAAAACAGAGTAATAGTAAGTGACATTGCAGGAACAACAAGAGATGCAATAGATTCTGAGTATGAAAACGAATTCGGAAAGTATGTGTTTATTGATACTGCAGGTATAAGAAGACAGAATAAAATAGAAGACAAATTGGAAAAATACAGTGTGGCCAGAACTTTATTAGCAATTGAAAGATCAGATGTATGTATTCTTATGATTGATGCAAATGATGGAGTAACAGCACAAGATACTAGAATTGCAGGAGAAGCGCACGAGGCTGGTAAAGGTGTAATAATAGTTGTTAATAAATGGGATGAAATTGAAAAAGAGAATGGAACTTTAGAAGAATATAGAAAAGATGTATATAATAAATTAGCATATTTATCTTATGCTCCAATGTTATTTATATCAGCTAAAACAGGTCAGAGGGTTAATAAACTTTTTGAATTAATAAATATGGTAGCAAGCCAAAATGCATTAAGAGTTTCTACTTCTGTTTTAAACCAAGTACTAAATGAAGCAATAGCAATTGTACAACCACCTACTGATAAAGGAAAAAGACTAAGAATATTCTATATGACGCAAGCATCTACTAAACCGCCTACATTTGTAGTATTTGTAAATGATAAAAAACTTTTCCATTTTTCTTATGAAAGATATTTAGTTAATCAAATAAGAAAAGAATTTGGATTAATAGGAACACCAGTAAGAATAATTGTTAGAGAAAAGAAAGAAAAAGATATTTAAAAGGAGTGATTTTTTATGGCAGCATATATTATAGTTGCAATTATAGCATATTTAATAGGAAGTATTAATTTTTCTATTATAATTAGTAAAAAACTAGCAGGATTTGATGTAAGACAAAAAGGAAGTGGAAATGCAGGAACAACTAATGTTCTAAGATCTGTAGGAAAAAAAGCAGCACTTATTACACTTATTTGTGATATTTTAAAAGGTGTTGTTGCAATAGGTATAGCTTTACTAGTTGGAAATATTGTACAAAATGTAGACAAGGCTTTATTAGTACAACTTGCTGGTATTTTTGTTGTAGTAGGACATACTTTTCCAATATTCTTTGGATTTAAAGGTGGAAAAGGAATTGCTACATCATTAGGAATATTGCTTATGACAAATTGGCAAATAGGACTAATATGTTTAGTTTTTGCTTTAGTTCTAATGGCTATTACCAGAATGGTTTCTGTAGGTTCTATAGCGGCAGCAATACTATTTCCTGTATTAGTAATATTTATTGATCAAAATTATATTGTACCAGATGCAAATAATTGGAAATATTTAATATTTAGTATAGTTCTTTGCCTAATAGTATTATTTAATCATAGAGAAAATATAAAAAGAATACTAAATGGTACAGAGAATAAAATAAGTTTTAAAAAGTAATGGAGGCAATGCAAATGAAAAAAATATGTGTAATAGGTAGTGGGAGTTGGGGCTGTGCTCTAGCTGTACATTTAGCAAAATTAGGAAACGAAATAAAAGTATGGTCTTTTTCTAAAGAAGAAGCAGATATAATAAATAATGAAAAAAAGTGTAAATTTCTACCTGGTGTAGATTTACCAGATAATATTTATTGTACTACAGATTTGGAAGAAGCCATAAAAGATACAGAAATAATTTTACATGTTACACCTTCTAAATTTGCAAGAGATACTATAAGAGAATATAAACAATTTGTAGGTGATAGACCTGTAGTGATTTGTTCAAAAGGCTTTGAATCTTCAACATTATATACATTAAGTGAAGTAGCAGCAGAAGAAATGCCGAAAGTAAAAATAGGAATTCTTTCAGGACCTACACATGCAGAAGAAGTATCTATAGGAATACCAACAGCAATTGTGGTTGCCTCTAAAAATATTGATGTACAATATAATGTACAAGATTTATTTATGAGTGAGACAATGAGAGTATATACTACTTCAGATGTTAAAGGTGTTGAGTTAGGTGGAGCTTTAAAAAATATAATTGCATTTTGTGCAGGAATTTCAGTAGAATTAAATTTAGGAGATAATACTTTAGCAGCCCTAATAACAAGAGGATTAAATGAAATCGCAAGATTAGGAATAGCAATGGGAGGAAATCATAATACATTTTATGGTTTGTCTGGTTTAGGTGATTTAATTGTTACATGTTTGAGCGAGCATAGCAGAAATAGAAGAGCTGGAAGATGTATTGGTAGAGGTTTATCTGTAGAAGAAACTAAAAAAGAAATAGGAATGACAATAGAAAGCATAGACAACATAGAAGTAGCCTATAAGCTTTGTAAAAAGTATAATATAGAAATGCCTATAGTAGAAACCGTATATGATGTTTTATATAATGGATTAAAACCAGCAGAAGCTGTAACTAAGTTAATGACTAGAGAAAAGAAATGTGAATAAGAACAATATAGAGGGCTTATTTAGAGTGCAATAGGAAGGAATGAAATTAATTTATGAAATTAGTAGTTCAAAGAGTGAAAAAAGCAAAAGTAGAAATAAATAATAAAATCAATGGAGAAATAGGTCAAGGTTATTTAGTATTATTAGGAGTAGGTCCAGATGACGATGAACAAATAGCGGATTATTTAGTAAAAAAATTAATTAATTTAAGAGTATTTGAAGATGAAAATGGAAAAATGAATTTATCTATTAAAGATATAGATGGAGAATTATTAATTGTTTCTCAATTTACTTTATATGCTGATTGTTCAGGCGGAAATAGACCAAGTTTTGTAAATGCAGCAAAACCAGAAAAAGCAAATAAATTATATGAATATTTTGTAGAACAATGTAAAAAACAAAATATTAAAAAAGTTAATACAGGTGAATTTGGAGCCGATATGCAAGTAACATTACAAAATGATGGACCTGTAACTATATTATTAGATTCAAAAGAATTTAATATAAAAAAACAATAATATTCTTATTAGTTAAATTTTAAGTGCTATAAATATTTTTTAAAAAATTACCTATAATATATAAAGTAATTTAAAAATATTTATGGCACTTTTAATATGGGTATCGTTCATATAAATATTTTATAACATCGTTTATGTTGTTGTCATTTATATTAATAAATAATCCCTTATCTAGACTAATCCATATATTTATTTTGTAATCTTCATTATTTTCAATTAAAACTCCTACCATATCTGCTATTTCTATCGGATTATCATATTCTTTTTCCCATAAAAGATCATTTTCTATAGAGGGAATAAGTCTTCTATAAAATTTATTTAAAAATTTTAAAATTTCTCCTTTTTTGTCACTATATAATTTTATAATTGGCTTCATTTTTTTCTCCTAATTAAAATTTTATAATTCTTTTTATAATAAATTATTCAATATCCTTAATTAGATTCTATATAAAATATTATGAAAAAAAATTAAATATATATACTAGAGAATAAAAGGTAATTTTTTAGGGAATAATAGCATAATAAAGCAAAAAGTAAATTAAAATTACAAATTTTTTTACTTAGAGTGGAGGATACAATGTGGAAAAAGATATTAATTTCAGTTTTAATTATTGTTGTTATTGCAGTAATTGTACTTTTAACAGTTTATTTTATTAAAAAAAATAGTAACAATGAGCCAACAAATTTAGAAGCTAAGGTAACACAAGAAATAAAATATTTAGATGATAAACTAATTTCTATGTTAAATTCATTTAATAACATTTCATATCAAAATTTTACCACAAAAACTGATGCAAAAAATAAAAGTCAATCTTCTTCAAAAGCAAAATCATCAGAGGAAAAAAGTGAAGGTCAAGAATCTGGAGAAGAAAGCGGAGGGGAAGAGGAGGTAAAAGAATCCAAAGATACATTATCTATACCAAATAGTATTTTATTAAGCAGTGATAGTAATAGTATAAATTGGAATGAACTAAAATACGAAGTGGAAAATTTATATGGAGTATGGGATACAGTTATTGCTGATTTAACTGCAATTAATGTAAATAAGGAAAATATTATTATGTTCTCTGATATTTTAAATAATTTAACTAAAAATATAAAAGAAGAGAATAAAATTAATTCTATGTCATATACAGGAAAATTATATGGATTATTGGTAAAATATGTGGAAGAATATTCTAAGGATAAAGAGAAAATCGATTTATATAATATAAAATTACATGTATTAAATTCATATATTTTTGCAGAAAGCAATAAATGGGATGAATCAAAAAAAGAAGCAGATAGTGCAGTAAACTTATTTGGTAGCATAATGACTAATGCAAATCAAGATCAAAATCAAACTAAGAGTAAAGCATATATACAATTGAATGAATTAAGAAAAGGAATTGAGTTAAAAGATAAAGAAATCTATTTAATAAATTACAAAAATTTAATAAAAGAATTAACCAACATATAATAAAGAAAGAGAAGCACTTAAAACAATTTTTATTTGAATTTATATGAGATTATAGGATCTAATATCCTATAATCTCATTATACATATTAATTGCAAATTTATCTGTCATTCCAGAAATATAACAAATAATTGAGTAGTAAAAATCAGTTGGATTATTTATATCAAATAATGTTTTATTTTTTAAGTTCTTTTTTTCTGAATCTTTTGAATAATTATTAAACCATTCCATAAAACCTGTTGTTAAATTAGGATAGAACTTTTTTAATTTGTTTAAATTAGTATATGTGTTATTGTAATCATAGCAATTTTTAATTGTATTGTAAATTTCATTTATAATATATGAAAAATATCTATTTGAAGGATCCAATATTGGTGAAGAATATATCTTCTTATAATTAAAATCCTTAACTTTGTTCATAATTTCTAATGAATATGGAGAAAAACATAAGCCCTCTTCGATAGAAGAATTTTGACATAAATCATATATTAAATTATTTATTAAAACTGTGTTATTTATTATTTTATTGCTATTACCTTTAAGTTCAGGTATTAACTCATAAAGTTCATCTAAATTATTATCTAGTATTCCTAAAGAAATAGCATCTTCTAAATCTCTACCAATGTAAGAAATTTTATCTGCAATTTTCACAACACAAGCTTCCCATGTATATGGAGAAAATTGATTAGGAAAACTATAAATATTTAGATCAATAAATTCATCACGTGGTCTTAACGAATTTTCATCAATTTCACCACAATGTGAGATTATCCCATCTCTTACAGCATAAGTTAAATTTAAATTTTGTTGATTTCCTTTGTCATCCTCTAAAATTTCGATATTATCTACAAAATTAAGTCCATTTTTTTCGTGCCAAAAAGTAAATCCTAAATCTCTCTCACATATTTCAGATAACACTTTTTCACCTTTATGTCCAAATGGACTATGTCCTAAATCGTGACCTACAGAAATTGCCTTAGTTAATTCTGTATTTAAACCTAAATAATTTGCAATAGTGTAACTTATAGATTCTACATGGTTAACATGTTCTATTCTTGTACATATATGGTCATTTTCAGGAGAATAAAATACTTGAGTTTTGTGTTTTAACCTTCTATATGCATTACAATGTATAATTCTTGTATAATCTCTTTCAAAGTCAGAACGTAAATCATTATTTCTTGTATATAAAAGCGTTTCTCTACTAATAATATTATTCCATTTTATATTATTACTATTTGCTGAAACAGTACTAAATAAATTTTTCATAGCTCCTCTTTTCTTGACAAAATAAATGTCATTATTTTTTACATAAAAATAATAGCAATAAAAGTAAAAAATGTCAATTAGAGTGAGTGATTAAGAACAAAATAAGAAGATAAAGAGGTATTCTATTTAAAGAACAACCTCTTATATAAACATAAATTAAGCTATTTAGCAAATAGGATCTTTATTACACTTGTTGTTAGAGCATAATGATATAATAATTTTTACTAATAATAATATAAATAAAACTATTGCAAGTACAATTACTGCAGCTAAATTAGCTAATATAGTAGTTGCAAGAGCCGCACCAATTATTACTCCTATAACTCCTAAAAGTAAGGATGCTAGAATGGCTATTACTAACCATTGACAATTTTTGCTATTTTTGTTACAACATTTACATTTACATTCATATATACATTCTGGTCCCATTTTTTTCACCTCCTATAACACAAATTAATTGTGTTATAATATATATTATGAAAAATTGTACAAAGTGTTACAAGCCATTAAAAAATAGCACCTGCAATGCAGGTGCTATTTTACTGTTCACATTAGCAGTTGTGAATCCACTTCATTATAGCAGTATAATCTTTACCAAAAATGTTTTTAGGAAAACTTTCATGGAGGATAACTTTTGGTTGAATGATTCCTACTCTATCAAGGAGTGTCATCTGTTGGATAGAAGGATTATCATCATCAGAGCCAATAGGCTGATATGAAATTCCATCTATATGAAGTTTCGAAAAATCAATCTCTGGCAACTCGCAGGATTCATATCTTGTTGACTTGTATTTCCTGTGGTCTCCATCTCCTTGCTCTGCATGCAAGTGCATCTGGCAAGTCCGGATTTGTAATTCAAACCTTCTACCAGTTATGCTATCTTGATAGATAACATGTAATGACTGGTATCCATTTCCTTTTGGATGACTAATATAGTCTTTACAGTATCCCTCCAAAACGGAAGGAAGTTCATTTTGGGGAACATATATATCAGGATAACTTTCCTGACAAAATGTTTCATATTTAGGTTTAATGCTACATGGCATAAACCCAATCTGTATAAGACTACTGTTTATTGTTTCAGCAATTTTGAAACAATCCCGGACACCTTCTGGAGTACTGTTATAGCTTATCACTCTAACAGCAATTTGATCATTTAACATATCAAGTGGTTCTCCCTTGAATGTGAGAAGTTCCATTTTCCTTACAAAGCTTAAAAAGGCTTTGGCTCTTGCTTCCATTTCTCCTTTGAAATTAAGATTCTCAAGTACTTTGGTAATAACTGAACAAATCATCTCAATTCTTTTGATATTAGTCTCAGATTCTAACAGAGTGCGATACTCTGTTATTTTCAGAGACTTCATGGAATCTTGCAATTTCCCTGTACTTAACAGCGAACAGGAATATAAATTCATTACATCCTTAGAAGTTTTTGCACTGTAGAGTGAATCTAGCAGAGCTTGTTTAAAATTGAATTCACTTTTTGCTTTTTCAATGTTCCGTTTGTTGCTTTTTCTTGTTATAGTTGTTGACTTCATGACCATGCTCCTTTCAAGCATTAACTAATTGTTTATGTGCGAACAGTAACCATAATATATGGCTATAAATATATTATAGCAAAAATATGGCAAAAAGTAAAATTTATTAAAAATCTTGGGATATTATAAATGTATGTCCCAAGATTAAATTTTATTCCATTTTCTCCAATTCTTTTATTTTATCTCTTAATTCAGCTGCTTTTTCGAATTCCATATTAGCTGCATGTTTTAACATTTCATCTGTTAATTTAGTTATAATATCTTTAATATCCATATCTTTTTCTAGATGATATTCTTCTTGCATTTCTTCAACATAGCTTACTTTAATAGAATCCCTTATAGATTTCTTTATAGTTTGTGGAGTAATGCCATGCTTTTCGTTATATTCTTTTTGTAATTTTCTTCTTCTATTAGTTTCATGTATAGCTTTTTCCATAGAGTCAGTTAACTCATCAGCATACATTATAACTTTTCCGTCTGTATTTCTTGCAGCACGTCCAATAGTTTGTATTAAAGATCTTTCAGAACGTAGAAAACCTTCTTTATCTGCATCAAGTATTGCTACTAAAGATACTTCTGGAATATCCAAACCTTCTCTTAATAAGTTTATTCCTACTAGTACATCAAATTCACCAAGTCTTAAATCTCTAATAATATCCATTCTTTCAAGAGATTTTATATCAGAATGCATATATTTTACTCTAATATCTATTCCAGCAAGATATGCTGTTAAATCTTCTGCCATTTTTTTAGTTAATGTAGTTACTAACACTCTTTCATTTTTTGCAACTCTTTCATGAATTTGTTCAATTAGATCATCTATTTGATTTGTGACAGGTTTTACTTCTACAATAGGATCTAATAGTCCAGTAGGACGTATAATTTGTTCTACAACATTATCTTTTGAATGTTCTTTTTCATATTCAGCAGGTGTTGCACTTACAAAAATAACTTGATTTAGTCTTTCTTCAAATTCTTCAAATTTAAGTGGTCTATTATCAAATGCAGAAGGAAGTCTAAAACCATAATTAACTAAAGATTCTTTTCTAGCTCTATCACCATTATACATAGCACGAACTTGTGGTATTGTAGCATGAGATTCATCAATTAGTAAAAGAAAATCTTTTGGAAAGTAATCAAACAATGTATATGGAGCACTTCCAGGTTTTCTGCCACTAATATGTCTTGAATAATTTTCGATTCCTTGACAGAATCCAGTTTCTCGCATCATTTCTATGTCGAAATTTGTTCTTTCTTCAATACGTTGAGCTTCTATAAGTTTGTTATTATCTTTAAAATATTTTATTCTTTCTTGTAATTCTTGCTCTATTGTTCCTATAGCTCTTTCCATTTTCCCACTTGTTGTAACATAATGGGAAGCAGGGGAGATGAGTACATGTTTTCTTATACCTAAAGTCTTTCCAGTTAAAGGATTAATTTCAGAAATTTTTTCTATCTCGTCACCCCAAAATTCTACTCTAATAGCTGACTCTGACTGATCTGAAGGGTATATTTCTACAATATCGCCTTTAGCTCTAAATGTACCTCTTTTAAAGTCAAGTTCATTTCTTGTATATTGCATAGAAATTAATTTTTTTAAAATTGAATCCCTTGATTTATTCATACCAGGTCGCAATGAGAGCATCATTTCTTGATAGTCTTCTGGATCTCCTAAACCATAAATACAAGAAACAGATGCTACAATAATAACATCTCTTGTTTCAAAAAGAGATAGGGTAGCAGAGTGACGTAATTTATCTATTTCATCATTTACAGATGAGTCTTTTTCTATATATGTATCTGATTGAGGTATATATGCTTCTGGTTGATAATAATCATAATATGATACAAAGTACTCAACATTATTTTCTGGAAAAAATTCTTTAAATTCACTATACAATTGTCCTGCAAGAGTTTTATTATGTGCAAGAACAAGAGTTGGTCTTTGAACTTTTTCAATTATATTTGCCATAGTAAAAGTTTTTCCAGAACCAGTAACACCTAAAAGTGTCTGAAACTTTTTACCTTCTAATATTCCATTACTTAATTTTTCTATAGCCTGTGGTTGGTCACCAGTTGGCTTATAATCTGAATGTAATTTAAACATATTTTGCCCCCTATAAGTAGCCTATCTTATGCGACTTTTTCTGTGTAATTAATTACCGTGATTTCAGTAATTGCATTTTTTACTGAATTTACTAATTTTTCTAATTGTTTTGCTACTTCGTTACTGTAAGAAACTTCACCACATTGTTTGCATACTTGTGAAGGTACATTCTTAATAATGATAATACAATTATTTAGTTCAACCATAAAAGTAGTATTTTTATTTTCTAAATCTCCTTTACACATAAAACAATTCATATTACTCTATCTCCTTTCTTGTTTTTAAATCATTTTCCCATTTTATATTATCTGGATAGTATGCTGTAATCACCCATAGCTCGTTTTCATTTGCTCCACATACAATATGTAAAACTTCATTGTTTAAATTTATTCCATAAACTAAGCAACTTGGATATGGATAATCATTTTCATATTCCTCTATTATTTCTCCATTTAATAATACATTTTCTATATCTTCTTGAGTTATATTTCTTTGAAATAATCTCATTACGCAGTGATTAGTCCACCTAATCCTTCCAGCTCTAACAAATTCTTTTATTTTCTCTATTTTTAACTCTTTCATAAGCACCTCTTTTTATACTTAGTATATTATAACACATTTATTATTATTTTTTACAATTTTGGAAAAATATATTATTATTTTCATTATTCCCATTCTTTATCATTTAGCCATTGTTTGAAATTCTTCATAATTATACTTTTCTATAATTGATAGAGCAAGCTTTCTCCTAAATTTTTCCTTGTTCTTTGAACCATGTAATAGTGTCAGCTATTGTTTCTTTAATATTTCTAGTAGTGTAGCCAAGTTCGTTTTCAGCTTTTTTATTTGAAAAATTACTATTAGTTCCTAAAGTATATACGGCATAAGATGTAAATAATGGTTTTTCTTTAACTATTTTGTAGTAAATCTCTGATAAAAATCCTGTTGCGTATGCAAACCAACGAGCAATTTTGAATTTTGGAGCTTTAACTCCAGTTATTTCTTGAACATAGTGCATTAATTGTTTTACAGTTACTATTTCACCAGCTAATATATAACATTCTCCGCTTCGACCTTTTTCTGCTGCTAATATTATTCCTTCAGCAACATCTCTTACATCAACAAAATTATATGCGCCTTCTAAATATGCACCAATCTTTTTATGTACACAGTCAATAATAAGTTGTCCTAAATTAGAAGGAATATATTCGTAAGGTCCAATTACTCCAGAAGGGTGGGTAATAACAATCTCTAAATTTTCATCTACTTGTTCTAACATATATTTAGTGGCTTCTGCTTTAGTTTTGGCATAAGTTCCTTTAACTAATCGGGCAGAGAAAGTTTTAGTTTCTTCTATTATTTCACCTTTTTTCTTTTCTGGAATAGCATGTACTGAACTAGTATATACTAATCTTTTTACACCTGTCATTTTACAAGCTTGAACAACATTTTTACTTCCTTCAACATTTACATTATACATTAATTTTTTATTGCCATTACCAATATCAATTAATCCTGCTAAATGAAAAACAATTTCTTCACCTTCAAATGCTTTTTTTAAGCTTTCTATATCTTGCACATCACCATAGCAAATTTCTACATTCAATTCTTCTAAATAACTAATATTTTCATTTCTTTTTACAAATGCCTTAACCTCATATCCTTTTTCTAATAATTTACGGACTAAAACATTTCCTATATGGCCTGATGCACCAGTAACAACACATTTCATAATACTTCACTTTCTTTCTCCTAAGATTAACTTTTTATTTAAATTACATAGGTAAAAATAATTAATGAAAATCTAAAATTACCTCACTATAATATTAATATAAATTATATCAGAAAAATAATAATTGTTCAATTTAATTAAAAATATAGTTTCCATAAAGTTGACAAAGAAAATTAAAAGTAGTAAAATTTATTTTATCCGAATATACACCATTTTTTCTTTAGTAAAGGAGAAAGACAAGTTATGAATTTCTTACGGAGAATCTTTGCAAATTCAAGAGAATATTTACATGTAACAAACTTCATAAATGGATATGCTTTAGGAATTCAAAGAGAGGAGGAAGAGAGCTTTCCAGATTATCATAGAGTAGTTTTTTTAGATTCGTTTTATAAAAAAACTATTAATTCCAATTATTTAGTTAATATGAAATTTGGAAGCTTTGATGAGTACTTTATTTCTTATAGAGTAGGAAGTACAAAACATTACTATACATTTTTAGATAGTAACTTAGAAGAAGTACCAAACCAAATTTATGGATTTTTAAAACCTAGTCCAATGTTAGAATACGTTGAGTTTGCAGATACAAATTCGCAAACCAAAGGGTTGATTAATAAAAAATTACATACTGTATTTGAGATAGAATGTATAGACTTCTTTTATATAGGATGTAATAGGTATGTAGCTAAATTAAATGATGATAGTTACATGGTACTAAAATTAGAAGACTTTTCATCAATTAAAGTGAGTTCGGAAGGATTTTTAAACTTCTTAAGGTCAAACCACCTTCCAATTTATTGGAATGGAGAATATTTAGGAGGTCATGATATTGCAAGTGTAGAATTCATTAACTATTTTTAAAAGGAGCAGTTTGCTCCTTTTTTAATCTAATTCGAAATTTATATTTGATAAAAGCTTCATTATTGACAATCACAAACTTATGTTTTATAATATTTGTGTTGAAGTTATGCGTTTTACAAAGGGGGAATTAGAAAAAATATGCAAAACAGTATTATAATAAAAGGAGCAAAAGAGCATAATTTAAAGAATATAAATTTAGAAATACCTAGAGATAAATTAGTAGTAATTACAGGACTTTCAGGTTCACGGAAAATCTTCATTAGCTTTCGATACTTTATATGCAGAAGGGCAAAGAAGATATGTAGAAAGTCTTTCGGCTTATGCTAGACAATTTTTAGGTTTAATGGAAAAACCAGATGTGGAATCAATAGAAGGTTTATCACCTGCAATTTCTATAGATCAAAAGACTACATCTAAGAATCCTCGTTCAACAGTTGGAACTGTTACAGAAATATATGATTATATTCGTCTTTTATATGCTAGAATAGGTGTGCCATATTGTCCAAATTGTGGTAAAAAGATAGAAAAACAAACAATTGATCAAATTGTAGATAATATTATGAGTTTAGAAGAAGGAACTAGAATACAGGTTTTAGCACCTGTTATTCGTGGAAGAAAAGGAGAATATACTAAGTTATTAGAAAATTTTCAAAAAGAGGGTTTTGTACGTGTTAGAATAGATGGAGAAATATATGAACTTACAGATACCATAGAGATTGATAGAAAAAAGAAACATAATATTGATATAGTAGTGGACAGATTAGTTATTAGAGATGATATAAGAAGTAGACTAACTGAATCTGTTGAAATAGCATTAAAAAATGCTAATAATTTAGTAAGCATAGATATTCCAGGTGGAAAAGAAATGTTATTTAGCCAAAACTATGCTTGCCCTGATTGTAATATTAGCTTTGAAGAGCTTACACCAAGAATGTTTTCTTTTAACAATCCTTTTGGAGCTTGTCCTACATGTACTGGTATAGGATATTTATTAAAAATGGATGAAGATCTAATTATACCAGATAAAAATAAAACATTATACGATGGAGTAAAAGCTTTTGGATCAAGTGTTATGAAAAAAGGCGACACTATGGCAAAAATGTATTTTGAAAGTATAGGTAGACATTATGGTGTAGATATTAGTGTTCCAATTAAAAAATTGCCAAGAGAATTTTTAGATAAAATCTTGTATGGTACTGGCGATGAAAAAATTGATTTTTCTTATGAATCTTCTGCAGGAGTACGAAAATTTTCAGCTCCATTTGAAGGAGTTATTCCAACTTTAGAGAGAAGACATAATGAAACTAAATCTCAAGGAATGAGAGATTTTTATGAATTATATATGAGTGATAGTCATTGTCCTACTTGCCATGGAGCAAGGTTAAGAAAAGAAAGTTTGGCTGTTAAAGTAGGAGATAAAAATATAAATGAACTAACAGAAATGTCAATAGATAAAATTAAGAATTATCTAAATTCATTAGAGCTTAATAATAAAGACAGAATGATAGCTGACCAAATATTTAAAGAATTGAATAAAAGGTTGCAATTCTTGATAGATGTAGGTTTAGAGTATTTAACATTATCTAGAAGTGCAGGAACTTTATCTGGTGGTGAATCACAGAGAATTCGTTTAGCAACGCAAATAGGCTCTGGATTAACAGGAGTATTGTATATATTAGATGAACCAAGTATTGGACTTCATCAAAGAGATAATGATAGACTTCTTGCAACTTTAAAACACTTAAGAGATTTAGGTAATACAGTTTTAGTTGTTGAACATGATGAAGATACTATGTATGCTGCAGATCAAGTAATAGATATAGGTCCAGGAGCTGGTGTACATGGAGGAAATGTTATGGCTCAGGGAACAGCAGAAGAAATTAAACTTGTTTCTGATTCTGTTACAGGTCAATATTTAAGCGGAAGAAAACAAATACTTGTTCCTAAAAAGAGAAGAAAATCTAATGGAAAATCAATAGAAGTTAAAGGAGCAACAGAACACAATTTAAAAAATGTAAATGTTAAATTTCCTTTAGGCCAATTTGTATGTGTTACAGGTGTTTCTGGTTCAGGTAAAAGTACTTTGGTAAATGAAGTGTTATATAAAACATTAGCAAAAGAAATAAATGGTTCAAATGAAAAGCCAGGAAAATGTAAAGGAATAAAAGGAATAGAAAATATTGATAAAATAATAAATATAGATCAATCACCAATAGGAAGAACACCACGTTCAAATCCAGCTACATATACAGGAGTATTTGATTTCATAAGAGATATATTTGCAGGAACAAATGAAGCTAAAATGCGTGGTTATGAAAAAGGCAGATTTAGTTTTAATGTAGCAGGGGGAAGATGTGAAGCTTGTAATGGTGATGGAATATTAAAAATTGAAATGCACTTTTTACCTGATATATATGTGCCTTGCGAAGTATGCAAAGGTAAAAGATATAATAAAGAAACTTTGGAAGTTAAATATAAAGGTAAAACAATTTCAGACGTATTAGACATGACTGTAGAAGAAGCATTGGAATTTTTTAAGAATATACCAAAAATAAAGCAAAAAATACAAACATTATATGACGTAGGCTTAGGATATATTAAATTAGGACAACCTTCTACAACATTATCAGGAGGCGAAGCACAACGTATTAAGCTTGCTACAGAATTATCTAAAAAGGCAACAGGAAAAACACTTTATATTTTAGATGAGCCAACAACAGGACTACATATTGCAGATGTTCATAAATTAGTTGATATTTTACAAAGATTAGTAGATACAGGAAATAGTATAATAGTAATAGAACATAATTTGGATTTAATTAAAACAGCAGATTATATAATAGATTTAGGACCTGAAGGTGGAGATAATGGTGGAGAAATAGTAGCAGTAGGCTCACCAGAACAAATTGTGAAAAATGAAAGAAGTTATACTGGTAAATTTTTAGCAAAGTATTTAGGAATGTAGATAAGAAAAATGAAAGGACTACATAGATTATTGCAATTATATATTTATTGCAATTATTGTAGTCCTTTTTGTGTAGATAATATAAACTATAATAATTTAGTTAGTTATTTGAATTGTTTTTTTCTGCATTATTATTTGGATTATTTTTGTTACCTTTATTTTTTTTGTTATTTTTATCTGCCATGGAAAGCACCTCCATTCTTAATAATATTTTGAACTAAAAATAAAAAAATATACAAAAAATTTTTTTTGTAGTATAATAATTATGAAATTTAACAATGCAGAATTAAAGAAAGGGATTGATACAATATGAATAATATAGTAATAGGAATTGAAGGACTTGTTGGTGCACGGAAAAACTTCTATATGTAGAGAACTTTTAAATATGGTACCAAATAGCATTATATTAGAAGGTGGAAATTTATATAGAGCAATAGTATATGCACTAATGAATTCAGGTATTGAGTTAGAAGAATTAAAGAAAAATATGAAATCTGTAGATATTAAAGAAATAATGGAAAAATTAAAAGTAAGTATAAAAATTGAAAATAGAGATACTACTATATATATTAATAATGAAAAAATAGATGAAGAAAAATTGCAATCAAAAGAATCTTCTTTAGCAGTATCAGAAATTGGAAAAATAGCAGATAATAAAAATTTATATTTATTTGGTCACAAAATAATAGATGAGTTTAAAAATAATTATAATATAATTGTATCTGGTAGAGATTTAATGAAAATATATCCTGAACTTAATTATCATTTTTTAATAACCGCTTCTTTAGAAGAACGAGTTAAAAGAAAATGCATACAATATAATGGAAAGATAAATGAAGAAGAAGTAAGAAAAAATATTATACAAAGAGATAAATTACAAGAAGAATCAGGCTTTTATACAAAATATAAAAATACTATAGTTGTAGATGTAACAAATTGCAAAACAGCAAAAGAAAGTGCAAACAAAGTTTTTGACAATATAAAAATGTCTTAGGAGGATGATGAAAAAGTGGAATTTAAAAATGAAAAAATAGAAGAATTTGAAAAATACATTGTAGGAAAAAAAGTAGCTATTATAGGATTAGGAGTAAGCAATATTCCATTATTAGATTATTTCTTTAATTTACAAGCAAAAGTATCCGTATTTGACAAAAGAAATATTACAAAGTTGGATAAAGATGTAATAGAAAAAATACATAAATATAGTTTTGATTTATATACAGGAGAAAATGCATTAGAAAATTTAAAGAATTTTGATATTATATTTAGATCTCCAAGTTGTAGACCAGATACTAAAGAAATAGAAGAAGAAGTTGAAAGAGGTGCAATACTTACTTCTGAAATAGAAATGTTAATGCAAACGTGCCCACGGTAAAATAATAGCTGTTACAGGAAGTGATGGAAAAACAACTACAACAACACTTATTTATGAAATGATTAAAGCAAAGGGATATAGATGCTATTTAGGAGGAAATATAGGTTATCCGATTTTTACCAAAGTAAAGGAAATGACTAACGATGATATTATAGTATTAGAATTAAGTAGCTTTCAATTAATGGATATGCAAGTAAGCCCACATATAGCTGTTATAACAAACATTTCTCCAAATCATTTGGATATTCATAAATCTTATGAAGAATATATTGATTCTAAGAAAAATATATTTAAATTCCAAAACGAAAGTGATATTTTAGTTTTAAATTATGATAATGAAATAACAAGAAATTGTGCAAAAGAAGCGAGTTCTAAAGTGAAATTCTTTAGTAGTAAAGAAAAACTACAAGATGGAGTAATTTATGATAACGGAGTAATTAAATTATGCAGTGATGGATTAAGAAGACATATTATAAATGTAAAAGATATTCCATTAAGGGGAGTTCATAATTATGAAAATATTTGTGCAACAATATGTGCTACATCTTCTTTAGTTGATATAGATACACAAATAAAAGTAATTAGTAGTTTTAAGGGAGTAGAACATAGATTAGAATTAGTTAGAGAAATAGATGGCGTAAAATGGTATAATGATTCAATAGGTACATCTCCTTCTAGAACTATAGCAGGTTTAAATTCCTTTAATGAAAAAATTGTCTTAATTGCAGGTGGATATGATAAACATTTAGATTATACACCTATAGCTAAACCTATTATTGACAAAGTAAGCAAATTGGTTTTAATGGGTGCAACTGCTCAAAAAATAAACGATGCAGTGGAGTTAGAATTACAAAAAGAAAATAAACAAATGCCTATATACAGATGTAATACGTTAGAAGAAGCGGTTCAAACGGCACATCAATTAGCTAATTCTGATGAAATTGTTCTTTTTTCACCAGCTAGTGCAAGTTTTGACTTGTTTAAAAACTTCGCAGAAAGAGGAAATAAATTTAAAGAAATAGTAAATTCTATATAGGAACATATAATTATATTTTTTCATAATATATTACCAGGAGGTATATATTATGTATTACAATGATTATGAAGATTACATGAGGAAAGTGCTAAATTATCCAAATACAGATAGAAATACATATCTTATGTATGAAAATAGTTATTTTCCAAATACTCAAACTAATTCTCTTGCGGAAAACAATAATATGCCATTTATGCATATTCAAGACTTTACTATGGATGATTCGGATGAAAAAATAATGGAAATGTATCCGGAAATATATAGACTTATAAATCCAATTGTAGAGAAACGCTGTAGAGAAAATACAGAGCCAATAACTCAAGAACTTGTTGAGAGAATGGCAAACGAAATTTATGATGTGGTAGAGGAACAACCTGATACAGTTGTTAACGTTAATGTAGAAGTTTCAAATAGGGAAGATAAGGCTTCAAAAGAAAAAAATGTTAAAAAGGAAGAAAATAGAAATATAAATCCTAGAAGACGTAACAATTTCTTATTAAGAGATTTAATAAAAATATTAATCTTAAATAATTTATTAAGGAATAGACGTAACCGTCCAAGACCAAACTATCCAAATATGAATCAACCTAGACCACCAATGCCAAGAAATATGTTTTTTTAAAAAAGAAAAATTTGGTAAGATATGCAAAATAAAAATGCATATCTTTTTTATTTATGCAAAAAATAATATTGTACAAAAAATTGTTTAGAAAGGTGGATAAAAATGAAAGTAAAAGAATGTATGTGTAATAATGTTACATTTGTTAAACCAGATTGTTCTATAAAGGATTGTGCAAAAATAATGTGTAATAACCATATTGGTTGTGTTCCTGTTTGTGATAATACAAATAAGGTAGTTGGATTAGTAACTGATAGAGATATTATATTAAGATGTGTTGCTTGTGATAAAGAAACTAATAATACTCCAATAAGTGATATAATGACAACCAATGTTTGCTGTTGTAATCCAGAGACTGATGTTAAAGAAGCAGAAAAAATAATGTCTGATAATCAAATTAGAAGAATACCTGTAGTAGATAATAACAAAGTAGTTGGAATGTTAACTTTAGGGAATTTAGCTTCTAATAAATATGTTGATGAAAATGGAGTATATGCTACTTTAGAAAATATTTGTAAATGCAATGATAAAAATGCAGAATAAAATATTTGCAAAAATGTATAAATAATAGTATAATATTCTTTACAGTATTTTATACTGATAAATTCTTTTAGGAGGAATTATTAATGAAGCGGAAAAAACTAAGTCTAATCTTTATAGGGTGGTTAATTGCAATAATTACTAATTTGTCGTTTTCAATTAATTACAACCCATGGTTTTGGATTATAGTAATAATCTTGGTTATGACGATGATTTATGATGTCATCTGCCATTATAGAAGAAATGATGACTGAAAAGCTTCATCCCTTTAGTAATTTTATATTATTAAAGGGATTTTCTTATTTTTGTAGATATTTTTTGAAAAAATTGGTATAATAATATTGTATTTTTTAAAAGGAGAGTTTTATGATAATTGACATGAATTATTGGGGAAAGGTTATAAAGAATGTATTGATCTTTTCTTTAACTATTTTAGGTGTATATTTGGGCTTTAAACTAGCTGTATTTTATATGCCTTTTTTAATAGCCTTTATTATATCTTTATTGTTAGAACCAATTATTAGATTTATTATGAAAAAAACAAAGCTAAAGAGAAAAATTAGTTCCATAATAGTATTTATAATAGCTATTGGACTCATTGTAGGTCTGTTAGTTTGGGGAATTACTACATTAATTTCTGAAGCTTCTGAACTCTTAGGAAGTTTAAATCAATATTTTGAATCTGGTTATGCATACATAGAAAATGTAATTAAATCTATAGATTTTTCAAAATTGCAAATACCAGAAAATGTTATGAGTACTATACAAAGTTCGGCTATGGAATTTTTAGGTACTATAACTAATTGGTTAAAAGGAGCATTAACTAATACACTTAATTTTGTTACTTCTATACCAACAATTGGAGTATATGTAGTTATTACTTTATTAGCATTATATTTTATTTGTGTTGACAAAGTATATATGATAGATCAATTGGAACATCATTTTCCTAGAACATGGGTTAAAAAAATTGGAGTACATTTAAAAGACCTTACTAAGGCATTAGGAGGATATTTAAAAGCAGAAGCAATACTTGTAGTAGTATCTTTTGTGATTTCTTTAATTGGTTTATACATTTTCTATTTTGCAGGTTTAAATGTACAATATCCTTTAATAGTGGCATTAGCAATAGGCTTTGTTGATGCGTTACCAATTTTTCGGTTCAGGAACTGTAATGCTACCATGGGCAGTAATTTGTGCATGTACAGGTGATTTAACTTTAGCTATTGCTATTTTAGTTTTATGGATTATAATGTCTGTAGTAAGACAATTTATAGAACCACGAGTTGTTAGTACACATATTGGAATTCATCCTATATTTACACTTATTGCAATGTATACAGGATTCAAATTTATGGGAGTTTGGGGCTTATTATTAGGACCAATTTTATTAATTATTATAAAAAATATTTTTTCTACATTCATTGAGAAGGGCGTATTTAAATCTCTTTTTGAGAGATAATTTTTAGATAAGCAGTAAAATATTAAAATAAGTCCAATATTGTAAATATAAAAGAGAACATTTATTATTCTAACGTAGTTGAGGTTTGAACATAAGAATCATCTGGAGGGTAGACATATTCTTCAGATGGTTTTTCTATTTTTTTCATACTTTTAATTTCTATAACAGGAATTTCTCCATGATAGTATCCTTTAGTAATAGTTCCTTCAATTTCTACCCAATCATTATCTGTAAACTCATTCATATTATTTCTATTTTCGCATAAAAAACCTACTACAACTGTTTGAAAATCATATGATATTATCATGTCTCTAGCTAACACAAATTGAGATTCTGTAAAATCAAATAATCTATATACATATCCAGAAAATTTTATATTTTGACCAATATAAGTATCTAAATCATCATGTACACTTTTTAATATATTAGTATAATTTTTAGGTGATATTTCATTTACATTATTGCTATAATTATCGTTAGTTTTAAAGCTACTTGCTGTTAAAAGTTTTATACTTATAAATACAGTAGCAACAAGAATAACAATTAATAGTATCCCAAGAAAAGTTTTGGCAAATTTATTTCCATTTACTTTAAAATTTAATATAAACATATTTTTAACCTCCAGTATTATAGTTAATACATTTTATGAGTAGTATGGTAAATTATTCTTTTTACGTTATATGAAATTACATTTAATATAATATAAAGGGCATAATTTGCTGATATGAAATTGACATAAAATGGATAAAGTGATATAATTTAATTGTTCGTATATACACATAAAGCTCACAGCAATTAAGTGAGCAAATTTTGAAAGGAGATCTATATGAACTTTGAAGAAAGATTTGAACGGTCAAAGGAGCTTTGCAAAAAATTCGATAGCAATGACACATATATTTTATTAGAAAATATGTGTATGTTTAACCAAAGAGAGGATTTGAAAAAATTAACTTTCTTATTGGTAGCCTATATTGGGTGTGCGTTTGAAGATGATAAAGAAGTAATGTCAATATTGGAAAAACATGCAACACCATGGATGCTAGAAACATTATGGCAGTTGGGAGTTATTCCAGACTCAAAGCTGTTAGAAATAGCAGCCAAAGACATGGATTTTGACGAAATTGATAAACTTTTCGACAGATTGCTAAATTTGAAATTCGGCGAATTTAGCAAAGAAAAAATATTTAGGAAAATATATGATTCCCCTTACAAGGAATATCTTGCTCTTCATATTAATGAGACAGCAAGTCTGGATGATTATATGGATCTTTTAAAAATATTTGATGTGTCGATCAATAACCATTTGGGAATTGCCATGTTAAGAAATTTGCTTATTCACAGCAAAGCTTGTAAAGATGGCTCAGAAGATAAGAAAAGAGCCATGGAAAAAATTGACTCGTTACTTTATTATCATACAGAAGCTTCAAAGAACGATGATTAAATCTTTTTTGGTAAGCAGGGTACATTGTACTCTGCTTATTTTTTTACAATTTTATATTGCGATTTTTGCTAAAAAGTGATATATTTACATAGTAATTTAAACATAAAATGAAAGGAAGTAAATTAATGGGTTTATTTAAAACATATAGTCAGAAAGAAGTTAAAAGAATAAAACCAATAGTTGACAAGATAAATGGTTTTGAAGAAACAATATCAAAATTAAGTGATAGTGAATTAAGAAATAAAACAAATGAATTTAAAAAAATGTTATCTGAAGGTAAAACATTGGATGATATATTACCAGAAGCTTTTGCAGTAGTTAGAGAAGCAGCTAAAAGAGTATTAGGTATGAGACATTTTGATGTTCAATTAATAGGTGGAATTATATTGCATCAGGGAAGAATAGCAGAAATGAAAACTGGTGAAGGAAAAACTTTAGTTGCTACATTACCAGTATATTTGAATGCACTAACAGGAAAAGGAGTACATGTTATTACCGTTAACGATTATTTAGCTAAAAGAGATAGTGACTGGATGGGAAAAGTATATAAATTCTTAGGTTTATCTGTTGGCTTAGTAATTGCTGGAATGGAACCAGAAGCAAAAAGAAGAGCATATTCAGCAGATGTAACTTATGGAACAAATAATGAATTCGGTTTTGATTATTTAAGAGATAATATGGTTATATATAAAGACCAACTAGTTCAAAGAGAATTGAATTATGCAATAGTAGACGAAATTGATAGTATTTTAATAGATGAAGCTCGTACACCACTTATTATATCTGGAAGGGGAGCCCAATCATCTGATTTGTATAAAAAGGCTGATAATTTTGTAAGAAAGTTAACTCCTAAAGTTATAATTGAAGAAGATGCTAAGAATGTTGAGCAAGCAGAAGATAATGAAAATTATGATTACATTGTAGACTTGAAAGCAAAATCAGCTTCTCTAACTCAAAAAGGTATAAAAAAAGCAGAAAAGGAATTTAACCTTGAAAACTTTAATGATATAGAAAATTCAGAAATTGTTCATAATGTAAATCAAGCATTACGTGCACATGGAATTATGAAAAAAGATATTGATTATATTGTAAAAGATGGTGAAGTTTTAATTGTTGATGAATTCACAGGAAGAATAATGTATGGAAGAAGATATAATAATGGACTACATCAAGCAATTGAAGCAAAAGAGCATGTAAAAATAGCTGATGAATCTAAAACTTTAGCAACTATAACATTCCAAAACTATTTTAGAATGTATGATAAACTAGCAGGTATGACTGGTACAGCTATGACTGAAGAAGCTGAGTTTGAAGAAATATATAAATTAGACGTTATAGAAATACCAACCAACAAGGAAATGATTAGAAAAGATAATTCAGATGTAATTTACAAAAATGAAAATGCAAAATATAGAGCAGTAATAGCAGATATAAAAGAAAGTCACAGTAAAGGTCAGCCAGTTTTAGTAGGTACAGTTTCAATTGAAAAATCAGAAAAACTAAGTAGCATGCTTAAGAAAGAGGGCATTAAGCACGAAGTTTTAAACGCTAAATATCATGAAAAAGAAGCTGAAATAATTGCACAAGCAGGTAAATTTGGGGCAGTTACAATTGCTACAAACATGGCAGGACGTGGAACAGATATTATGCTTGGAGGAAATAGCGAATACCTTGCTAAGCAAGAGATGAGAAAACTTAAATATTCAGCTGATCAAATAGAACAAGCTACAGCTTTTAATGAAACTGATGACAAAGAAGTTATTGATTTAAGAAATAAATTTAATGAATTAAAAGCAAAATATGATAAAGAAATAAAAGAAGAGAAAGAAAAGGTAATTGTAGCTGGTGGACTAAAAATAATAGGAACTGAACGTCATGAATCAAGAAGAATAGATAATCAGCTTCGTGGACGTAGTGGACGCCAAGGCGATCCAGGAGAATCAAGATTTTATATTGGATTAGATGACGACCTAATGAAAATATTTGGTGGAGATATTATAACAAAAGTATATAATACCTTAGGAGCGGATGAAGATATGCCTATAGCTTCAAAAATGATTTCTAATGCTGTAGAATCTGCTCAAAAGAAAGTAGAAGGTAGAAACTTTAGTATAAGAAAAAATGTACTTCAATATGACGATGTTATGAATGTACAAAGAGGAATTATATACAAACAAAGAAGACAAGTATTAGATGGAGAAAATATTAAAGAAAATATTTATAAAATGATGGATTCACTAATAGATGAAACTGTTGCTTCATATTGCTCTGATCCACAAAATGTAAATAAAGAAGCACTTATGCAAGATTTAAATACAAACTTTGCTATATCATCTAGCATTGAAAGTTTAAATAAAGATAAAATCAACGTAAATAATGTAATAGACGAAATAAAGAATAAAGTACATGGTGAATATGAAGAAAAAGAGAAAACTATAGGCGAAGCTCAAATGCGTGAACTAGAAAGAGTAGTTATGCTTAAAATAGTTGATGAAAGATGGATGGATCATATAGATAGCATGGACGAACTAAAAAATGGTATAGGACTTCGTGCTTATGGTCAAAAAGACCCTGTTGTTCAATATAGAATAGAAGGATTTGACATGTTTGACCAAATGGTTAATGACATCAAAGTTGATGTAGTAAGATTTTTAATGAATGCTCGTAAAAGAGAGGACAATAACTTACAAAGAGCTCAAACTATAAAAATAACAAGTTCAGGATTAGAAAATTTAAACAATAATGCAAATACACCTCGAAAATCAGGAGCTGCCAGCACAACTGTAGTTAATAATGAACCAAAAGTAGGCAGAAATGACCCATGTCCTTGTGGTTCGGGAAAGAAATATAAGAATTGCTGCGGGAAGAACGCATAACACCTGTGTTTAAAACATTTTACAAAAATCGAAAATTTGGTGACAAAATTAGGTTGTCACCCAAACTTAAATAAAAAATTTATAAAAGCTTAAAATTAAAGAAGTGTAACCTAAATAAAATGGGTGACACTTCTTTTTATATTAAAATTTACAAATGATAGAAATAAAAAATTAAGGAGGTAATAATTATGAGAAAAATTAATGTAAGAAAAAGAGGAAAGGTGTATGAATACTTTTTTGAAGGAGCAAAAGTAAATAACAAAAGGACTAGAATTTCAAAATCTGGATTTAGAACAAAAAATGAAGCATATTTAGCAGGAATGAAAGCTTATGATGAATATATTAATGGAAAAAATAAAGAAGAAGCTCAAATGTCATATTCAGACTACTTAGATTATTGGATGAAAGAATATTTTGAAATAAACTATAAATATTCAACTGCTAAAAGATATAGAGAGTCATTTGATGCAATAAAGAAAATACTTGGAAAGTATAAAATTTGCAATATTACACCATATTTATTAAATCAAGCATTATTAAAATTATATCAAAAAACAGGTAATAAAGAATCTTTGAGAAATTATCAAAAAGTTATAAAAAGTTCATTAAGA
>CALXPY010000020.1 GCA_944390395.1 uncultured Clostridia bacterium
CTTATTTATTTTCTATTTATTCATTTATTATTTTTTAATTTATTTTATATTTTTTGTTTTTATTTTTTATTTAAAATAATATAAAAAAATTAGTCTTCTATTCTCTTCGAATTCTTATAAATTTTTCTAAACATTTACAAATTTAAGACAAAAAATTATGATGATCAAAAAGACACATTTTTTGTTTGTGTCTTTTTCTTTTCTTTACTAATGTATTTCTACCCTTTCCTTTTTCGTTATTATGTTTACTATTTTTAAAGTTCGTACTTTTCCATAAAAAATCGTCTTTTTTATTTATTCCGTTACTTTTTATGACATTTTTTTATACTCTTTTTCTGCTATTTTTTGAATTATTTTTACTATAATATTAATAGTGTAATATATTCCTATATGCTTTTTGAGTAATAAAACTATACTTTTTTGACAAATATTTTTACTTGTTTTCTAACTTGCAATTTTCTTCAGTAATTCTTCTATTTTATATTCTTAATTTATTTTTTAAAATTTTAAAATTCACCCTTTAATTTTCTTTTTCAAATGCACTTTTTGATTTTTGGAAATTATTTTTATAATTATTTTTTAAAATTATTTAATATTATTTTATTTAAAAAATATTTATTATAATTAATTTTATTTTTTATTTAATTTTTATTTATATTTTTTATTAATTATTTTTTTATTAATATTTATTATAATTTAATTTTTATTTTTCTATTTTATTAATATATTTTTAAATTAATTATTAATTAATTTTTATTATTTTTATTTTTTTAATTTTATTTCCACATTTTTAACAATTATTTTGTGAATTATTTTTTATTTTTATTTAAATATATTTTTATTAATTTTATTTTTTACTTATTTTTTTATTTAATTATTTATTATTTTTTATTTTATCTTATATCATTTATTTTTTATTTCATTATTAATATAAAGTTTAAAAATCAAAAAAACTTTTATCACTTTTTCTTTAATTATTTAAAAAATTTAACTAAATAATAGTCTAATTTTATAATAATCAAAATGACAAACTTATTATTTCTATTGTTTTCTAATCTTTGCTACTGTGTTTTAACTGCTCTCAAATTAGTTATTATGTTTACTGTTTTCAAAATTCATACTTTTCACTAAAAATTCGTCTTCTTTATTTATTCCGTTACTTTTTATGACATTTTTTATTCATTTTTTTGCTATAATTTCTATCTTTTTCTCAAACAATTTTAATACTAAAAGCTATGGCTATTTAATTTTAAATCATTGTAACTATATCTTTTTGACAAATACTTTTTCTCTTTTTTTAACTTTCTTTTATATTTAGTAATTTGCTTCTTTTATATTATTAATTTATTCATAAAAATATAAAAATTAATTCTAATTTTTTTATTTTTAATCTGATTAAATTATTTTTTATATTTATTTTATAATCTTTATTTTTAAATATTTATTTAAATAATATTTTTTATAATTATTTTTTTATAATTAATTTTTTATTTTAAATAATTAAATTTTATTTAATTATTATTTTTTTAATTAATTATTTATTTGCTAATATTTATTATAATTTAATTTTTTATTTTATAAATATATTTTTTTAATTAATTATTAATTAATTTTTATTATTTTAATTTTTTAATCTTTTATATTTTTATTTTTTAATTTTATTTCCACATTTTTAACAATTAATTTGTTGATTACTTTTTTTATTCTTATTTAATACTTTTTTTAATTTTTACTATAATTTTTATTGTTTTTTACTTTTTTATTCTATTTCGCTTCAAATTCGTTTTTAAGACATTTTACCTTTATTAAATGAAATTATATTACTATCTTGTTAAAAATCTCTTAGAAATGATTTTAAGCGCAAAAAAAATGTACCTTTCTATTGGTACATTTTTTGGCGGAAGCTGAGGGATTTGAACCCTCGCGGCCCTTACGAACCCTAACAGTTTAGCAAACTGTCCCCTTCAACCACTTGGGTAAGCCTCCATTTAATTATAGAAGTTAGATTTATATATATTCCTCTAACTTCTATTTTGTTAAATGGCGGAGAGGGTGGGATTCGAACCCACGGTAGGCTACTAACCTACGCCAATTTTCAAGACTGGTGCCATAAACCAACTCGACCACCTCTCCATTGGAGTTGACAACATATATATTAGCATAATTTTCGCTCTTTTGTCAAGTATAATTGTTAAATTCCCTAAAAAAATTAGGTTAAATATTTAACCTAATTTTTACTAGCTTTGTATAGCTTTATTTATTGCTTCTTTTTCTTCTTCAGATAACACGTAAGTTGATTTTCCATCTTTTACTGGTTTTGCATATATATTAGACATTTCTCTTGAATAAATTCCGTTTAATACTACTCCGTCATTATATTCATTAAGTAGTGCTAATGTGAAACTCAAATCACTTCCTGTATCTTTAAATGCATTGTATCTTACTATTCCTACTTTTTGTATGCATGTAGATACCTTTTTATCTATATTTTCACAATAATTAATTATTTCTTTGTTGGTATTTTTTACATTTTCTACACTATTGATATATTCTCTCAGCATTTCATCTATATTATTACCATTGCCTATTTTCTTTACAAATTTAATGTAATTTTCATTTATTTTTCTTAGCTTAATTAAGTTTGTTATGTACAATATAATTAATATTACTAAGACTACTAGTATTACTAGCAAAAATGCATCTGTTCTTAATAAATTATAAATAAAATCCATATTTTTCCCTTTCGTTTATCTAATTAAATTTAATATTCTTTCTAATTCATCATTAGTAGAATATTGTATTATTATTTTTCCACTTCTTTTTCCTGCATTTAATTTTACTTTTGTTCCAAAGAAACTTTGGAATGTATCTTCTATATCTCTACATATTGCTTCTCTACGTTCTTCATATTTTTTAGAAACTTTCTTTTTGTCTTGTACCTTTTTCTCAATATCTCTTACAGTTTCACCTTTTTCTATAATTCTAAGTGCTGCTTGATATTGTTTTTCTGGATCTTCAAAACTTAATAATGATCTACAATGTCCTTCGTTCAATTTTCCTTCTAAAGCTAAATTAATTACTCTTTCATCTAAATTTAATATACGCAATGTGTTTGTTACAGTACTTCTATTTAAACCTATAATATCAGCTAATTCTTGCTGTTTTAAGCCATAATTATCTATCAATTCTCTAAATCCTCTTGCTTTATCTATTGGGTTTAAATCTTCTCTTTGTATATTTTCAATTAATGCTATTTCTCTATTTTTTTGTTCTGTAGATTCTCTTACAATACAAGGCATTTCTGTAAGTCCTGCTTTTTTTGCAGCTCTCCATCTTCTTTCTCCTGCAATTATCTCATAATAGCCATCTTTTTTTGATACTATTATTGGTTGTATAACTCCATATCTTTCAATTGATTTTGCTAATTCTTCTAATGTTTCATTATTAAATGTTCTTCTAGGTTGATTTCTGTTAGGTTCTATCTCAATTATTTTTATATTTTGTACTATTTCTTCTCCATTTTTTATTTTATTTTCTTCTTCTTCTGTAAGTTCATTGTCTTTGAATAATGCTTCTAATCCTTTTCCTAATCCAGTTTTTTTCATTGCCATATAAAAAACCTCCCAATTTGAATAATTTTATTTGCTTTAAACTCTTTTTAAAAATGTTTTCCTTTTACTTCTTGTTCATTCATTTTTAAAAATTCTTTTACAAATTTCTCATAGCTTTTAGCTCCTTTTGACTTAGGGTCATATACAGATATTGGCATCCCATAGCTTGGTGCTTCACTTAGTCTTACATTTCTAGGTATTACAGTTTTATAAACTCTTTCGCCAAAATATCCTTTTACTTCTTTTACTACTTGGTTTGACAAGTTTGTCCTTATGTCATACATTGTAAGTAACGCTCCTTCAACTTGCAAACTTTTGTTCAGATGTTTTTTTACTAAATTTATTGTGTTCAATAATTGCCCTAATCCTTCTAACGCATAATACTCACATTGCACAGGAATTAAAACAGAATCTGAGGCTGTAAAAGAATTTAATGTAATTAGGCCTAATGAAGGTGGACAATCTATTATAATATAGTCATAATCATCTTTTATTGTATCTAGTTTTTCCTTTAATCTATATTCTCTTGACATCATTGAAACAAGTTCTACTTCTGCTCCTGCTAAGTTTATATTTGAAGGACAAATACTTAAGTTTCTTATTTCTGTTTTTTGTATTGCATCTTTTGCTTCGATATCGTTAACTAATAGATCATATACTGATGTTTCTACATCTTTATCTACGCCCACACCACTGGTTGCATTGCCTTGAGGATCTGCATCAATCATTAAAACTTTTTTTCCTTTTTTTGCCAAAATAGTGCTAAGATTAATTGCTGTTGTAGTCTTTCCGACTCCACCTTTTTGATTTGCTATTGATATAATTTTTCCCAATTTTAATGCCTCCATTATAAAAAATTTGACATATTAATAATATAAAAATATTACTAATATGTCAATGAATTTTCTTAAAATAATTGTGAATTTTTTTACTATAATGGTTCCTTTGTTGGCATTCCAGCTTTTCTTGGATATTTCAGAGGTGTTGCTGATTTTTTTCTAATAATTATAATCTTTCTTTCTATATTACTATCTGGTAATATAATTTTTTCTATTTTTTCTATTTCTCCTCCTAATATTTTTAATGCTTTTTCTGCTTCTTTTATTTCTTCTTCTATATTAGGGCCCTTCATACACAAGCATTTTCCATTAACTTTTGTGTATGGTAACATATATTCTAATAATATATTTAATTTTGCAACAGCTCTTGAAGTAACTACATCAAATTTTTCTCTAAATTTATTGTTTTTAGCCATTTCTTCTGCTCTAGAATGAAAAGCTTCTATGTTTTTTAATTGTAATGATTCAATTACTTCATTCAAAAAGTTTATTCTTTTATTTAAAGAATCCATTAAAAATACATCTACTTCTGCTCTTATTATTTTTATTGGTAAACCCGGAAATCCAGCTCCAGTGCCGATATCCAGCATTTTATCTCCAGAATTTATAAATTTATTTATAGTAAAACTATCAATAAAATGTTTTAATATTATTTCTTTTTCGTCTGTAATTGCAGTTAAATTTATTTTCTCATTCCATTCTAATAGCAAATTCATATAATTATATAATTTATTACATATTTCATTATCTAGATTTATATCAATTTTGCTACTTTTTTCTTCTATTTCCTTGCAAAATTCATTTAATTCCATATTTAATTTCTATCCTTCCTTTGCTGTTCTAAGAATATTAACAAAACAGATATATCAGCTGGTGAAACCCCTGATATTCTAGAGGCTTGTCCTACTGAACTTGGTCTTATTTGATTAAGTTTTTGTCTTGCTTCTAGTCTTAAACCTTTTATACTTTCATAATTTATATCTTCTGGTAATTTTTTTGTCTCCAATTTCTTAAATTTTTCTACTTGATTTTGTTGTAATTTTATATATCCTTTATATTTTACCTCTATTTCAACTTCTTCTGCTACATCTTCTGGTATTTCTCCTCTATTTTCGTCTATTTCCTTTAGTAATTCATAATTTAATTCTGTTCTTCTTAATAAATCTGCTAATTTTACGCCACTACTAATCTTTGAAGAGTTATTTTTTTCTAAAAATTCATTTACTGTTTCTGTTGGCTTAATTACTGTTTTCTCTACTCTATCTATTTCTTTCTCAATTTTTCTCTTCTTTTCTAAGAATTTCTCATATCTTTCTTTTGATATTAATCCTACATCATATCCTATTTCTGTTAAACGCAAATCAGCATTATCTTGTCTTAATAAAAGTCTATATTCTGCTCTAGAAGTCATCATTCTATAAGGCTCATTAGTTCCTTTTGTTACAATATCATCTATTAATACTCCTATATATGCCTGTGATCTATCCAAAATTACTGGTTCTTTACCTTTTAGTTTTTGCGCAACATTTATTCCTGCTATAATTCCTTGTGCAGCAGCTTCTTCATATCCTGAAGTACCATTTATTTGTCCTGCAAAGAACATTCCACTTATTTTTTTATGCTCTAAAGATAATTTTAATTCAGAAGGATCTATACAATCGTATTCAATTGCATACGCAGGTCTTGTAAATTGTGCATTTTCAAGTCCTGGAATAGTCCTATACATTGCTATTTGTACATCTTCTGGCAATGATGAACTCATTCCCTGTATGTACATTTCATTTGTTGTTCTCCCTACAGGTTCTACAAATAACTGATGTCTTTCTTTATCTGCAAATCTAACTACTTTATCTTCTATTGATGGACAATATCTTGGTCCTGTTCCCTCTATACTTCCTGAAAATAAAGGAGATCTATGTAAATTTTTTCTTATTATTTCGTGTGTTTTTTCGTTTGTATATGTTAAATAACAAGGTAATTGTTCCACCGTATTGTCTATTTTATCTTCAAAAGAAAAAGCTTGTGGATTTTTATCACCTTCTTGTATTTCCATTTTAGAAAAATCTATAGAATTTCTATTTATTCTAGCTGGTGTTCCTGTTTTAAACCTTAGAAGCTTAATACCTAAGTTTTTCAACGTATCAGAAAGCTTGTTTGAAGGGAAAACTCCATCTGGACCACTTTCAAAAGAGTTTTCTCCAATATATATTTTACCCTTCAAATATGTTCCTGTAGCTAGAATTACAGCCTTTACACGGTATATAGCACCTATATTCGTCTCAATGCTCGTTATTTCTCCGTTTTTCACCCCTATATCTACGATTTCCGCCTGTTTTAAGTATAAATTTGTTTGTTTCTCTATAGTGTATTTCATCTCCGCCTGATATGCTTTTCTATCTGCCTGAGCTCTTAAAGAATAAACAGCTGGTCCCTTGGAAGTATTTAACATTCTTATTTGCGTAAATGTTTTATCTATATTCTTTCCCATTTCACCTCCTAAGCAATCTATTTCCATAACAAGATGTCCTTTTGAGCTTCCTCCTATATGTGGATTGCATGGCATATTTGCTACAGCTTCAAGGCTTATAGAAAACAACAAAGTTTTTAATCCTAATCGCGCTGTTGCTAGGGCCGCCTCGCATCCAGCATGTCCTGCTCCAATTACTGCTACATCATATTCTCCTGCATCATACTTCATTTTTTTCTCCTTTCCGTTTTGTATGAAACGTAAATTATTGTTCCGTGAAACATTTTGACATTTTTTCCAAATTTTGTACTATTTTCTAAATTATTCTTTTGATTTATTGTCATTTTGTCATATTGTCGATTTTTGTCGTTCGCTTTATTTTTGTATGTTTTATGGCTCTATTTACTTTGCCAATTTGTTATATATTTGTAATATTTTACTACTTACCTAAGCAAAATTTCGCAAATATTTCATCTATAATATCCTGTGAAACATTGTCTCCTGTAATGGAAGATATTTCCTCTAAAGTCTGTTTTAGGTAAATAGCTAATATATCTACTGGCATTTTTGACTCTATTGTATTTAATGCTCCATCTAATGCACTAATAGCTTTTGTTATTTGATTTTTATGTCTTATATTAGTAATAACATTACCATCGCTCATTTCTATTTCATTTATTTCAAACATATTAAGAATTGTATTATACAATTCTTCTATTCCTTCATTGTTTTTAGCAGAAATTTTAACAACTGGCTTGTTTAATGATTTTATTTTATCATTGTTTTCTAAATTTGAATTTTTTATGTCTATTTTGTTTAATAAAATTATTGCCTTTTTATCTTTTATTAGATCTAAAATTCTTTCATCCTCTTCTTCTAGATCCCTTGTATTATCAAATATAGCTATTATTAAATCTGAATCTTCTGCTAAACTAATAGCTTTATTTACTCCAATTTCTTCTATTTTATCTGCTGTTTTTCTTATACCAGCTGTATCTATTATTTTTAGTGTAATACCTTTAATGTTTATATATTCCTCGATAGTATCTCTTGTAGTACCCTCTATTTCGCTCACAATGGCTCTGTCTTCATTTAAAATTGCATTTAATAAAGATGACTTACCTGCGTTTGGTTTTCCAATTATGGCCGTTTTAATGCCATCCTTTAATATCTTTCCAGTATCAAAACTTTTTTCTAGTTTTTCTGCCTCTTCCTTTATTTTTATTATAATTCTTTTTGCCTTTTCGTTTGTTGTTTCTTCTATATCATATTCTGGATAATCTATAGATGCTTCTATATCAGCCATTATATCTAATATTTTTTCTTTTATTTCATTAATTTTCTTTGATAAGTTACCCTCTAATTGCTTTATTGACGCTTTTGCTTCACTTTCCGTTTTAGAGTTTATAAGGTCTATTATTCCCTCTGCCTCACATAAATCTATTCTACCATTTAAGAAAGCTCTTTTAGTAAACTCACCTGGTTCAGCTAGTTCTGCCCCATTTGCTAAACATTGCTCTAAAATTCTTCTTTCTACAACAGTACCACCATGTGAATTAATTTCACACATATTTTCAGTAGTATAACTTTTTGGTGATTTAAAATATGATACTAATACTTCATCTATTTTTTCTCCTGTTTTGCTATCTACAATATGTCCATATTTCATTGTATAGCCCTTTATTTGATCTATACTTTCTTTTTTTATTGGATTAAATATTTTTTCTAATATACTAAAACATTCTTTTCCACTCATTCTTATTATTCCAATTCCTCCTGCTCCTGTAGCAGTAGAAATTGCAGCTATAGTACTCATTCTAATTCCTCCTAAAATAAATTTAAGTCAAAGTTAGACAATAGTTTATAAACTAAAATCCGAACTTTGACTTCCGATTTCTATTATTTTTTTGATATTACTACTTTTCTGTATGGTTCTTCTCCAATACTGTATGTATTTATTTGTGGATGATCCTGTAGTTTACTATGAATAATCTTCCTTTCATAAGCTGACATTGGTTCTAATGTAATTTTTTTACCAGTTCTAATTACTGTCTTAGCTACTTTTACAGCAACATCTTCTAATACTTTTTTTCTTTTCTCTCTATAATCAGATATATTAACAATTACCTTTGCTTTATTTTCAAGATTTTTATTAGCAATTGAAGAAATAACAGTTTGTAATGAATTAAGAGTTTCTCCTCTATATCCAATTAACTTTTTTGAAGTTTCCCCTTCTAATTCAACAAATGCAGTATTTTCTTCTATATTTATAGTAAAATTAATATTTTCTACTTTATTTGCAAATTCACTTAAGAAATTACTGATATTATTATTTATAATATCTATATCATTTTGAGTTAATTTATTGATTTTGTTTTCATTTTTTTCTTTTTTAATTTCATTTTCTTTTTCTGTAATTTCTACTTTAACTGTTCGTGGTGTTAAAATGCTAAAAAAACTTCTTTTTTCTTCATTTTCTAATATTTTTATTTCTACATTTTCTTTTGAAAGTTTTAACGTTTTTAATCCTTTTTCAATGGCTTCTGCAGTCGTCTTACCTTCTGATATTATCTTTCTAGGCATTTTCTTTTCCCTCCTTGTTTTCCTTAATAGCCATTATTTTATTTATTATTAATCTTTCAATAATTATTAATATATTACTAATAAACCAATATAAAGCCAATCCTAATGGTGCAACAATAGCAATTGTTACAGACATAATAGGCATCATGTACATCATTGTCTTGTTCATTTGTTCCATAGGATCAGGTTCTACATTTTTTTGTTCCCCATTTTGTACGATAATTTCTTTTTTCTGTTTCTCCTTTTTTTGTGTATACATAGTAAGTTTTATAGATAATACTGATGATATAATATACAATCCTGGAATTACATATACTCTCCAATCATTTAAACTTTGAGTAGGAACTTTACTTAAATCTAATCCTAAGAATTCCATATTTATATATACTTGTGGATCTTCCCCACCTTTTTGCTCTATTATTGCAATTTCATTATATGCAGTTTTTGCTTCTCCACTTTCTTGAATTTCTTTTGTATAATCTTCTATTATTTGTGGATCTACTTTTTTCATATATGTAAGTGGTCTACTTACAAGGAAAAATACTGATAATATAATTATAATTTGTAATATAGAACTTAAACATCCTGTAAATGGACTCATTTTTTCTCTTTTGTATAATTCAATGGTTTCCTGATTTAATTTTTCAGGATTATTTTTATATTTTCGCTGAATTTCTTTCATTTCTTCTTGTAATTCAGCAGATTTTCGCATTCCTTTTTGTTGTTTTATTGTAATTGGTATTAATATAATTCTTAAAATTACAGAAAATACTATAATAGCAACCCCGTAGTTATTAAAGATATTATATAACCAGTTTAATAGGTAACCAAATATTTCTGATATAAATCCCATTATCTCCTCCACTATTTTAAAGGATCATATCCACCTTTTTTTGAAAATGGATTACACCTTAATAATCTTTTTATTCCTAAGTACATACCTTTTATAACACCATATTTTTCAATTGCCTGAATCATATATTCAGAACAAGTTGGATAAAATTTGCAATGTGTTCCATTAAATGCAATTATAGGTGAAATAGTTTTTTTATAAAATTTTATAATTGAAATAATTATCTTTTTCATTTTTCTAAAATTCCCGCTTTAGTAAAAATATTTTCCATATCTTTTTTTATTAAATGAAAATCTACACTATCTCCCCTATTTTTTTTGTTCCATAAAAATACAATATTATTGCCTGGTTTTAATTTATTTTTTATTAATCTATAATTTTCACGTATTTTTCTTTTTATTTTATTTCGTTGTACAGCATTAAATTCTTTGCTTGAAACAGCAATTCCAATGCTATTTTGCTCATTTTTATTGCTTAAAATATATACAATAATTTGCTTTCCTACATAAAATTTGCCTTTTTTTAATACGTTTTGAAATTCATAATTTTTTTTCAACGTTTTTATTTTTTTCATATTATCACTCTATCTTTATTTAGAACAAAAGCAACAATAGCTTTTTGTCTAATAAAAAAATATCTAAAATTCCTATTAGACAAAAAAGGCCACATTTAGCGACCTTCTATTATGCACTAAGTTTTTTTCTTCCTTTTGCACGTCTAGCTTTTAATACATTTCTTCCTGCTCTAGTTTTCATTCTTTTCATAAAACCATGCTCTTTTTGTTCTTGTCTTTTTTTTGGTTGATATGTTCTTTTCATTTTTGCACCTCCTATACTGCTAGGGATTATTTATTTATGTAAAATTTATCATTCCCTTTTATAATATATTTTTCTTAAATCTCGCCATTATATAGCATATAGAATTATACTACAATATTGCTATATATGTCAATATTTTTTTTATTTTTCTAGCTTGAATGTATTGACTAAAACCTTTATTTTTTGATATTATATAGGAACAAGTTAGATGTTATTGAAATATGAAAAAATATATTTTCCACTAAAGATTGCAAAGTTATCCACAGGTGTGGATAACTTTGTGGATAATTTTATATATTTATTTTTAATATTTATCTTTGGAAGGACTGAAAAAAATGCCAAAAAATGAAGAAATTGATTTATTAACAAAAGCAAAAGATCTTTTAAAGTCTGAGGTTACTCAAATATCTTTTCAAACTTGGATAAAAGATTTGGAAATAGAAAGTATTGAAAATAATACAATAACTTTAATTGCACCTGATGATGTGCATAAGGAAACTATAAATTCAAGATACTATAATTTAATTACTAATACTTTTAAGTTTTTAACTAATAAAGATTATAGTTTAGTAATTGAATCCGCCAAAGACAAAGAAGATTGTCCTTCTGATAGAAATAATTCTTATATATCTTATTATAATTCTACATTAAATCCCAAATATACTTTTGACAGTTTTGTTGTAGGAAACAATAATAGGTTTGCTCATGCTGCCTCTTTGGCAGTTGCTGAAGCACCAGCTACAGCATATAATCCACTTTTTCTTTATGGTGGAGTTGGATTAGGAAAAACTCACTTAATGCACGCAATAGGCAATGAAATTGTTTTTAATAATAAAAACGCAAATGTTTTATATGTTACATCAGAAAAATTTACTAACCAACTTATTAACGCAATTAAAGATAACAAAAATGAAGAATTTAGAAATACTTATAGAAATATTGATGTTTTATTAATAGATGATATTCAATTTATTGCAGGAAAAGAAAGAATACAAGAAGAATTTTTCCATACATTTAATGCTTTGCATGAAAGTGGAAAACAAATTATTATATCTAGTGATAAACCACCTAAGGATATTCAATTGTTAGAAGATAGATTAAAATCAAGATTTGAATGGGGATTAATTGCAGATATTTCTAATCCAGATTATGAAACACGTGTAGCTATTTTAAGAAAGAAAGCTCAGATGGATAATATTATTATAGATGATGAAATTTTATCTAATATTGCAACAAAAGTAGATTCTAATATTAGAGAACTAGAAGGAACATTGAATAAATTAATTGCTATTTCATCACTAACACATCAACCAATTTCTATGTTATTATCAGAACAAGCTATTAATGATGTTGTATCTAACAAGGAACGTGTATTATCTATAGAATTTGTGCAAGACAAAGTTGCAAAGTATTTTAATGTTACAATAGAAGATCTAAAAGGATCTAGAAGATCTAACGATATTGCATTTCCACGACAAGTTGCAATGTATATTTGTAGAAATGTAGCCCAAATATCATTACCTAAAATTGGAGCTGGATTTGGTAAAAGAGATCATTCAACAGTAATGCATGCTTGTAAAAAAATAGAGGATGATTTAAAAAAAGATCCTAATGTTCAACTAATTGTGGAAAATGTTAAAAACTCTATTTTATGTGATAATGATGAAGATACAAACTAAAAATTAACTTTTTAAAAATTTGTGTTTGCAAAAATCAATGTTTGTAAAAAGATATTCAATGTAACCCTACGGAAGCTTTACATTAGATATCCACAATAGGGTGTGGATTATGTGTTTATAACTTGTGGATAATTAAGTTATTCACATTGTGGAAAGAATAGTGTAGATAACTTTATATTTTATCCACAAAGTTATCAACAGGTAAAAACTTAAGGAAATAAACTTTCCACAGAGTTTTCCACAGTTTCCACAACACCTACTATTACTACTACTAAAAATATTATATTTATATATAAAGGAGATGCCTGAAAAATGAAAATGATATGTGAAAAAGAAAATTTACTTAAAGCTATTAATTCCGTAACAAAAGCAGTAGCTTCTAAAACAACAATGCCAATATTAGAAGGTATATTAATACAAACTAATGAAAATAATGTTAAATTTACAACTTATGATTTAGAAATAGGTATTGAATATATTATTGAATGTGATGTTAAAGAACAAGGTGCTACAGTTGTAAATAGTATAATGTTTAGTGAAATAATAAGAAAATTACCTGATACAGAAATTACAATAACAGTAAATGAAAATAATTTATTAGTTATTGAATGTGAAGGTTCTTTATATAAATTGGCAACAATGAATCCAGATGAATTTCCAGAGTTACCAAAAATAGATATAGAAAATTCAATTCAAATAGAGCAAAATAGTTTAAAAGATATGGTTAAGAAAACAATTTTTGCAGTAAGTACAGAAGAAAACAGACCAATATTTACAGGATGCTTATTTGAAATAAAAGAAAATAAACTAAATGTAGTTGCTGTAGATGGGTTTAGATTAGCATGGAAAAGTAAATTCTTAAATAATAAAGTTAATGATTTTTCAGCAGTTATTCCAGGAAGAACACTAAACGAAATAAATAAAATTTTATTAGATTCATTTGATATGATAAAAATTGGAGTTTCTAAAAATCAAGCGTTATTTGAAATGGAAAATTGTAAAATTGTTACTAGATTATTAGATGGAGAATTTTTAAATTATTCTAGTGTAATTCCAGGCAATTGGGAAACAAGAATTAGAGTAGATAAAAATGTTATACAAAATTGTTTTGAAAGAGTAAGTTTAATTTCAGCTTCAAGTATAGAAAAAGAAAAAAAATATCCAGTAAAAGTTTTAGTTGATATAGGAAAAGTTACTATTTCTTGTACAAATCAAACTGGAGATGCAAAAGAAGAAATGTATGTTTCTACAGAAGGAAAAAATTTAGAAGCTGGTTTTAATCCTAAATATTTTTTAGATGCATTAAGAGCCATTGATGATCAAGAAGTATATATAGACTTTGGTTCTAGTATTTCACCATGTATTATAAAACCTGTAGATGATGGGGATTATATATATATGGTACTTCCAATTAGAATGAAGGAATAATCATGTATATAGAGGAAATTAAATTACATAATTTTAGAAACTATGAAGAACAAAAAATAGAACTTAATAAAAATATTAATATCTTTTATGGAGAAAATGCTCAAGGTAAAACCAATATTATAGAATCTATTTTTCTATGTGCTTATGCTAAATCTTTTAGGACAAGCAAAGATAAAGAAATAATAAATTTAAATAAAAACGAAGCAAGTGTTACATTAAAATATCAAAAAAAAGATAGAGAAGGTACAATAAGAGTTAATATTTCGGATAAAAAATATATTTATTTAAATGATATTAAAGCTAAAAAAATGAGCGAAATATTAGGTAATTTAAATGTTGTTATTTTTTCACCTGATGATATAAATATTTTAAAAGATGGACCGCAAAAAAGACGTAGATTTTTAGATATGATGATTGGGCAATTAAGACCAAATTATATACATTGCTTAAATATTTATTTAAAAGTTTTAGAACAAAGGAATAATTATTTAAGACAAATTAAAGAACAAAATAAATCAGAAGAATTACTTGAAATTTGGGATGAAAAATTAGCAGAATATGCTATAATAGTGTACAGATACAGATATGAATTTATAAATAAAATAAAAGAAGTAATAAATGAAATACATTGTAAAATAACTGATAATAAAGAAAATTTGGAACTTAACTATATTTCAGAATGTGATAATAAAGAAAAATTTATAGAATTATTAAAACAGAGGAGAAAGCTAGATATTATAAAAGGATATACTACAAAAGGGGTTCATAGAGATGATTTTAATATTTTTATAAACAATAAAGAAGTTAGTGTTTATGGATCACAAGGACAGAATAGAACAGTAGTATTATCATTAAAATTAGCAGAATTACAAGTTATTAAGGATGATATTGATGATTATCCAATATTGCTTTTAGATGATTTTATGTCCGAATTGGATTCAAATAGAAGAAAAAGCTTTTTAAATAATATTGAGAATACACAGGTAATTATAACTTGTACAGATCCTATTGAAATAGAAAAGTTTAACAAAAATGTTGAATATAAATTATATAATGTTAAAAAGGGAGAAGTTTTTTAATGTATTTACATATTGGGCAAGAAGTTATTTTAAATGTAAAAGATATTATTGGCATTTTCAATTTGCTAGAAGTAGAAGATAAAGAGAAAGTCGAAAAAATGAAACAAGCTTTTAATGTAATTGATGTTTCGTTTGGGCGTAAGAAAAGTTTGATATTAGTAGAGAAAAACAAAGAAAAGATTGGATATTTTTCAAATATTTCTTCAGCAACATTAGCTAAAAGAATAAATTTGGGAAAAATGGAGGTTAAAAATGGAAAAATTTGAACATGAATATGGAGCAGAGCAAATACAGGTTTTGGAAGGATTAGAAGCAGTTAGAAAAAGACCAGGTATGTATATTGGCAGTGTTTCTATTAGAGGTTTACATCATTTAGTTTATGAAATAGTAGATAACTGTGTAGATGAAGCTTTAGCTGGTTATTGTACTAAAATAGATATAAAGATTGAACCAGGGAATATTATATATGTTTCTGATAATGGTAGAGGAATACCAGTTGATATACATCCAAAAACAAAAATATCTGCTGCAGAGACAGTATATACAAAGTTACATGCTGGTGGAAAATTTGGAGGAGATAGTGGATATAAAGTATCTGGAGGACTACATGGCGTTGGTGCTTCTGTTGTAAATGCTTTATCAGAATGGGTTGAAGTTACAATAAAAAGAGATGGCGGAATATTCCAAATGAAATTCCAAAGAGGAAAAACTGTTCAGCCATTGAAAAGAATAGGGGATACTAAAGAAACTGGAACAGCTGTAAGATTTTTAGCTGATGGAACAATTTTTGAAACTTTGGAATATGATTATGCAACATTGGAAGAAAGATTTAGAGAAATTGCATTTTTAACAAAAGGATTAAAAATAAATATAGAAGATACAAGAGGAGAAACACCTAAAAAGGCTGAGTTCCATTTTGAAGGAGGACTAAATTCTTTTGTAGAATTTTTAAATAAAAATAAAGAAGTATTACATAAAACTCCAATATATATAGAAAAAGATGGTGAAGTACCAGTAGAAATTGCAATTCAATATACTACATCATATTCTGAAAATATATTAACATTTGTTAATAATATTAATACCATAGAAGGTGGAACACATCTTGAAGGATTTAAAAGAGCACTTACTAAATCTTTTAATGACTACGCAAAATCACATAATTTATTAAAAGAAAAAGATTCTAATTTACAAGGTGAAGATATAAGAGAGGGAATAACTGCTGTTGTTTCAGTAAAAGTAAAGGAACCACAATTTGAAGGACAAACTAAAACTAAATTAGGAAATAGTAATGTAGCAGGAATTGTATCAAGTATGGTAAATGACGCTTTATCAACATTCCTAGAAGAAAATCCTTCTGTAGCAAAAGCTATTTTGGAAAAATGTATTGCAGCATCAAGAGCAAGAGAAGCTGCTAGAAAAGCAAGAGAATTAGTTAGAAGAAAAAGTGCATTAGAAACATCAACATTACCAGGAAAACTTGCTGATTGTAGTGAAAAAAATGCAGCTGAATGTGAAGTTTATATAGTTGAGGGAGATTCTGCTGGAGGAAGTGCAAAACAAGGAAGAGATAGAAAATTCCAAGCTATTCTTCCATTATGGGGTAAGATGTTAAATGTAGAGAAATCTAGAGCAGATAAAATATACAATAATGACAAATTACAACCTGTAATTTTAGCAGTAGGTGCAGGAATAGGAGCAGATTTTGATATTACCAAAATTAGATATGGAAAAGTAATTATTATGGCTGATGCCGATGTTGATGGAGCACATATTAGAACATTATTATTAACATTCTTCTTTAGATATATGAGACCATTAATTGAAAATGGTAATGTTTATTTAGCTCAACCACCTTTATATAAATTAGCAAAAAAAGGTATGAAAGATATATATTGTTATTCAGATGAAGAAATGGAACAGAAATTAAATGAAATTGGAAGAGATGGTATAAATATACAAAGATATAAAGGTTTAGGAGAAATGAATCCAGAGCAACTTTGGGACACAACAATGAACCCAGAAACAAGAATTTTAATAAAAGTAACATTAGAAGATGCTATAAAAGCTGATGAGATATTTACTATTTTAATGGGTGACGACATAGCACCAAGAAGAGAGTTTATTGAACAGAATGCAAAATTTGTTAAAAATCTAGATATTTAATAATTATAATAGCAGGTAGGAGCAAAATCTTACCTGCTATTATCAATAAAAACTAATATTAATCTTCAGCTACAACAAATATACCTAGTTTTTAATCTAATTAATATTACTATTAAAATAAACTATACACCAAATATATTCATCTTTTGCTCGACTATTAATGCACACATACATAACTATATTCATCCTCTAGGGACTAATAATAATCACTATATATACAAGAATAATCTTAACTTCGAATATATTACCTATAACAGAAAAAAGAGAAAAGACACAAAAAACATTACAAATAATATACTCTCATCGCCGACTTATATTTACCAAAAGATTATTTTAGCAAATATAAATCTTTGCTCGAATAACGCAAAACTTATAAATTTAAATCTCACATTACTCTTAGTTCAACTAATATTAATCTTATATTTTTATTATGTCTAATATATTTTTTTTTATTCAAAAATTATAAAAAAATTTAAAAAAATAATTTGTCGAACAGTTGGTAAATAAAGGTTTTATTTAAATAAAATCGAAATATGTCGAATAATGAAAAACGAATTTCCTTGACATAGATATAATATATATGTAATATGTATATAGGCTATTCTAGAAATAGAGGGCTCCTTTTAAATTTTAATCATATTGTATCTTAATTTTGCCCATATTGTTTTTTCTTAATAAATATCTTTATTGAATCCCTTGGTAATTTATTAAAAAAATAAATAATTTACAATATGATTAAAATATTTTATTAAAATTAAAGGATATATATAATGAAAAAAAACAAAATTAATTCAATACAAGATTGGACACCTTATGACAGAATATTTGAAAATGGAATTATTAAATTAAAAGATAATTCTTATATAAAAATAATAAAGGTAGATCCAATAAATTTTAATCTCAAGTCTGATTTAGAGAAAGAATCAATTTTAAATTCTTATAAAATTTTTTTGAAAACATGTAATTTTAATTTCCAAATTTTAATCCAAAGTAATAAAGAAGATTTAACTAAGCATATTTCAGATATAAAAGAATATGCAAGTCAAGAAGAAAAAGAAATAGTAGATATTTCTAATAAATATATAGAATATATAAATTCTTTAAATCATGAAAAAAAATCATCATCAAAAAATTTTTATATTATTTTAAAACATCTAAATAATAAAGATGAAAATAATTTAGATTTAATTTATGAAGAATTAAATGATAAATATTTTAAAATAAAAGATTGTTTAAGTCGATGTGGAAATTTTGTTACAGACTTTTCAGATAAGGATCAAATAATAGATATTTTATTTTCTTTTTTAAATTCCAGAATATTTTTAAATAATTATTAATTAAGAAGGGAGAGTGTAATTGAAATTTTTGTAAATAAAAAACAAAAAAACACTAAGGAAAAGTTGAGTTTTCTTGAAGGAACATTTTCTGTAAAAGATAAAATTAGTCCTTCTTACATTAATTTATTAAATCCAAAATATATTGAAATAGATAATATGTTTTATTCAAGTATTTTAATAATAAATTATTATAGAGAACAGGATGATTTAATATTAAGAACTTTAATTGATACAAATATTAATTTAAATATTTCTTTATTCTATGAAAAACAAGATATTTATAAAACTATTAGGGATTTAACATATCATATTGGAAATGTAGGAGTAGATTTAAAAAATAATAATCAAAATAGACAAGATATTGATATAGCAGCTTTTACATATAATGATGCAAAATATATTAGAAAAGAAATGCAAATAAATAATGAAGATTTATATTTTTTATATATTTATATAACAACATTTTCTAGTAATATAAAAGAATTAGAATATTTATTAAATAAAATTGAGGGAATATTACAAAGTAAAGGTATGCAAACAAGAAGAGCATATTTTAGGCAAGAGCAGGCATTTTTATCAACTATACCACTTATGAAAAATGGAGAAGAACTTAAAGAAATTTCAAAAAGAAATGTTTTAACTAGTGGCTTAGTTGCTACATATCCTTTTATATCTTCTGCAATTTTTGATGAAAGAGGAATATTTGTTGGCACTAATATTTATAATAATTCATTAGTATTTATAGACAGATATGATACAAAAAAATATAAGAATGCTAATTTATGTATATTTGGTACAAGTGGTGCAGGAAAATCTTTTTATACAAAATTATTAATATTAAGAAATCGTTTATTAGGTATAGAACAATATATAATAGATCCAGAAAGAGAATATGAAACATTATGTAATAATTTAAATGGAACTATGTTAAAAATTGGACCACGGTTCTAATACACATATAAATGTGTTAGATATTAGAGAAGAAAGTTTAGAAGATGGAGAACAAGGTTATTTAGCAAATAAAATAAGCAAATTAATAGGATTTTTTAATTTAATATTTGGTGAATTAAACGAAGAAGAAAAAGCAATTATAGAGGAAAAATTAATAGAAGTTTATAAACAAAAGGGGATAACTTTTGATGATAAGACTTTATTTAAAGAAGAAAATAATAAAATTAATATAAAACCAGTATTTAAATCGACAAAAGATATGCCATTATTAGAAGATTTATATAATTTATTTGAAAAAGATGAAAAGACAAAAGTTTTTAAAACTAAATTAATTCCATTTATAAAAGGTTCTTTAAATTTTTTTAACAACTATACTAACATAGAAACAGAAAATAAATTAATAATAGCAGATATTTATGAATTAGGTGAAGAAAATTTAAAATATGGAATGTATTTATTCATTGAAATGTTTTGGGATAAAATAAAAAAAGATAGAAAAGTAAAAAAAGCAATCTATATGGATGAAATATGGAGACTAATTGGAGTAACGTCTAATAAAGAAGTTGCTAGTTTTATATATAAAATATTTAAAACTATTAGAAAATATGGTGGTAGCAGTGTTGCAATTACACAAGATATATCAGATTTATTTAGTTTAGAAGAAGGAATATATGGAAAAGCAATTTTAAATAATTCTGAAATAAAAACATTTTTTTCATTAGAAGAAGAAAATATTAAGGTATTAGAAAAATATACAAATTTATCTGATAAAGAAAAAATAGAGATTAAATCTTTAAAAAGAGGAGAATGTTTAATGTTTGTTGGAAATGAACATATATTAATAAAAATTGAAGCAAGTGACTATGAAAAAAAATTAATAATAAAAGAAAATAAAACTGAAAGGAATGATTAAAATGTTAAAAATAATAACTGCTTTGGGGAATCCAGAAGTGAATAATAGATTAAGAAATATAGAAGAATTTGAAGTTTTAAAAAATGATATACAGTATCAAGATGGTATTTTGGAGGCTTTAGATAATGAAAAAAATATAAATTATTTAATTTTAAGTGAGATTATACCAGGAGAAAATAAAATTGAAGATTTGATAGAAAAAATCAAATTAAAAAATAATACATTAAAAATAATTATTATTTTAGAAAATAAAAAAGAAGAATTAGAAAATTATTTATATTCAAAAGGAATAAAGAAAATATTTTATAATAATCAAGTAGAAATACAAGAAATTATAAATTTAATAAAAAATAAAAAAGAAATAGAAAATGAAGAATTAAAAAATGAAATAAATAATTTAAAAGAAATATTACTAAATAAAAATACTAAAGAAAATAAAAAAATAATTAATTTAAATAAAGAAAAAAATAAAATAGATAAAAATAAAATAAATAATAAAAAATATAAAAATGAAATTATATCTGTTTGTGGAATATCTGGAATTGGTAAAAGTATTTTTTCAATTAATTTAGCAAATTCTTTAAAGTATAATAATAATAAAATTTTAATCATTGATTTTGATGTTCTAAATAGTAGTTTACATACAATTTTAGGTCTTAAAAAATATCCAGAAAAAATAAGAAAAAGAATAAAAGAAAATAATTTAATAAATAATAAATTTAATGTAAAAGAATTAGTAATAAAAATAAATTCAAGAATTGATTTAATTTCTGGAATTAATTTATTATTCGATTCAAAATATAAAATAAGTAGTTTAAAAATAGAAAGTATTTTAAATGAATTAAAAAATTATTATGATGCAATAATTGTAGATACATCTTCAGAATGTTTTTTTGACTATATAAAAAATATATTTAAATTAAGTAATTATATAATTTTTTTATCTGGAACTAACTTAGTAGAAATAAAAAAATCAAAAAGATACTTAAATATGTATATTAATGATTGGGAAATTAATAAAGAAAAAATAAATATTTTATTTAATAAAGAAAATGAAAATTCAATTGATGAAAATATATTAAAAAATATTTTTTCTGATTTTAAAATTTTAGGATATTTAAAAGAAAATAAAAAATATAATTTAATAATTAATAAAAACTTTAACAAAATTTTGTAGACAAAAAAATAAAAAGAGAATATATAAAAATTAGCGAAAAAATATTAAAAATAAATAATAAAAATAATATTAATAATAATTTAATTAATTATTTAAAAAATAAATTAATTAATAAACAATTATTAAGAAGCTAAAAATATTATTAATTAATAAATAAAAAGGAAGGTGATTAAAATATGGATTTAGTAAAAGAACAGGAAATTACAAAAAATAATAATATTGAATTAGAACAGTCAAATGATCAAAAAAGTTTTTTAGAGACAACTTTAGGAAAAACTATTAATGGAGCAATAGACTTAGGATTAAGATGGATCTTGCCAGACTTTGTAGAAAATCAAATTATAGATATTAAAGATGCATTAATACAAGGTGGATTAAAAGAAGGAATCGATAAAGCTATTGATAGTGCTATAGATTTAGGGAAAAGCGTTACAGGTATTTTTACAGGAAATTTTGAAAATGTATCTCAGGCACAAAATGCAATAAAAAATGGAGGAATAATTGATGGGATTTCAGGAGTTATAGATTTTGCACTAGAAAAAGCCACAAATTCGGGTTTGATTCCATATAATATTTCAAGTTTAATAGGAAAAGGAAAGGATGTAATTTTAGATAATGTGTCAAACAATATAGAAGATGAATTTGCTAAACAAGTAGATAATATTGAAAAATTGGGAAAATACGAAAATAATTGGAGAGAATATTATAAAAATCAAGATTTAGAAGGAATGGAAAGAGAGTACCAAAAAATAAAGGAAAGATTAAAGGAACTTTTACCTTTAGAAAAAACATTAAATGAGGCAAGACAAATAGAAAATATACATAAATTAATAAAAAATAGTGGAAGTTTTGAATTAACAAAAGAACAAATGGAATTGGCAAATATTTTAGTTTAAAAACATAAAAAAAGTGAGTTTTTACCTGCTTTTTTCCTTGCATATTTTGGCTAATTTTAGTATAATACAAGAGGAGAAAAAAGAGTAGAAAAGAGGTAAATAAATGGAGTCACGTGACGGAAAAATAATAGAGAGAGAAATATCAACAGAAATGAAAACTTCTTACATAGATTATGCTATGAGCGTTATTGTTTCTCGTGCTTTACCAGATGTAAGAGATGGATTAAAGCCTGTTCATAGAAGAATATTATATGCTATGTATGAAGACGGTATAACCTCAGATAAGCCATATAGAAAATGTGCAAATACTGTAGGATCAGTTTTAGGAAGATATCATCCACATGGTGATAGTTCTGTTTATGATGCTATGGTTAGAATGGCACAAGAATTCTCTTTAAGATATCCATTAATTGACGGACATGGAAACTTTGGTTCAATAGATGGAGATGGCGCTGCAGCAATGAGGTATACAGAAGCAAGAATGGCAAAAATTGCAGAAACTATGCTTACAGATATAGAAAAAAATACTGTGGATTTTATGCCAAACTATGATGATAGATTACAAGAGCCAACAGTTTTACCTGCAAAAATACCAGCATTATTGGTTAATGGTTCTTCAGGAATTGCTGTAGGTATGGCAACTAATATACCACCTCATAATTTATCAGAAGTAATTAAGGGAATAATAAAAATAATTGACGAAGATAATGTTACAGATGAAGATTTAATGGAGGTTATAAAAGGACCTGACTTCCCAACAGAGGGTATAATACTTGGAATTGAGGGTATTAAGGAAGCATATAAAACAGGTAAAGGAAAAATTACAGTTAGAGCAGAAGCAGAAATAGAAGAAATGAGTGGAAATAAACAAAGAATAATTGTTAATTCACTTCCATATCAAGTAAATAAAGCAAAATTAATAGAACATATAGCTTCACTTGTAAGAGAAAAAAGATTAGAAGGTATTTCTGAATTAAGGGATGAATCTGATAGAACAGAGAAAGTTAGAATAGTTATAGAATTAAAAAGAGATGCTAATGCACAAGTTGTATTAAATCAATTATATAAAAACACACAAATGCAAGATACATTTGGAATTATACTATTAGCATTAGTTGATGGAGAACCAAAAGTTCTAACTTTAAAACAATGTCTAGAACATTATATAAATCATAGAAAAACTGTAATATTACGTAGAACTCAATTTGATTTAGATAAGGCATTAGCTAGAGCTCATATATTAGAAGGATTAAAAATAGCATTAGATAATATTGATGAAGTAATTAATATAATTCGTAATTCTTATGATGATGCAAAAGAAAGATTAATGGATAGATTTGGATTAAGTGATATTCAAGCACAAGCAATATTAGACATGAGATTGAAAACACTATCTGGATTGCAAAGAGAAAAAATTGATGAAGAATATGAACAATTAATGAAATTAATAGAGCATTTAAGAGCTATTTTGGAAAGTGAAAAATTAGTTTTTGATATCATAAAAGAAGAATTATTAGAAATAAACCAAAAATTTGGAGATGAGAGAAAAACTAAAATAGTAGCAGCAGAAGGAGAAATAAATGTAGAAGACTTAATTAAAGAAGAACAAACTGTTGTTGCTTTAACACATTTTGGATATATTAAAAGAATGCCAATAGATACATATAAAAGCCAAAAAAGAGGCGGAAAAGGTATTACAGGTATTTCTACAAGAGAAGATGATTTTGTTAAACAAATCTTTACAGCTTCAACTCATGATACTATATTATTCTTTAGCAATAAAGGTAAATTGTATAGATTAAGAGGATATGAAATACCAGAAGCAGGAAGAACAGCAAAAGGAACAGCTATAGTAAATCTTCTAAGCTTAGATAATGGAGAAAAGATTTCAGCAGTTATTCCAATTTCTAATTTTGCAGAAGGAAAATATTTATTAATGGCAACACGTAATGGATTTATAAAGAAAACAGCATTAAATGAATATGTATCTGCAAGAAAATCTGGACTTTTAGCAATTACATTAAGAGAAGATGATGAATTAATAGATGTACGTCTAACAGATGGACAAGATAATGTAGTTTTAGTTACAAAATGTGGTATGTGTATTACATTTGATGAAAAAGATGTAAGACCAATGGGAAGAGGAGCACAAGGAGTAATAGGAATTAGATTATCTGATGATGATTGTGTAATTGGAATGGAATCTATTATTACTGGAAGCAATGCAACATTATTAGCTATAACAGAAAATGGATTTGGAAAAAGAACAGAATTAGATGAGTACAGAGTACAAACTAGAGGCGGAAAAGGAGTAATTACATATAAAATTACACCTAAAACAGGAAATATAGTTGGAATTAGAATTGCAACTGATGATGAAGATGTAATGTTAATAACTGATACAGGAACAATTATAAGATTAAAAGTAAAAGATATTAGCATATTAGGAAGATCTACACAAGGTGTAACTCTAATGAGAACAAATGAAGGAAAAGTAGTAAGTATAGAAACAATTTCTCAAGAAGATCAACAAGAAGAATAAAAAATAAGGTGTCATTTTTGACACCTTATTTTTGATGTTTCTTTTGCTTTAATAATAATAGTTATGGAAATACCTAAAATTACAGAAATTAAAATTAAAAATAAATTTTGATATAATATTTCGGATTTACCGTGTAAATATTCTATAGTAAAAAATTCAGAAATATCAAGATTAGATGGAATTTCTATTGTTTCTGCATGTAAATTAGAATTAGAAATTGCATCTAATGAAGATAACTCATTATAATAAACAATAAAATTAAATATAGTTACACCAATACTTAAAACAAAGTATATTATGATGGTAGAAATAAGGAAATTTCTAAAAACTTTTTTCATAATAAAACACCTCCAATAATTATTTAAATGAATTTAAAGAATGGTAGAAATTTTTACATTCAATTAATATCACATCCTTTTAAATATATTAGCAAAATAAACAATTATTTTCAAGTTAAAGTTAGAGAAAAATTATTAACCTAAAAGAAAATCTTGATTAAATATATTAAAAAGAGGGTGTCCTGAAATAGGAACCCAAGAACCAAAAAATCCAGCTCGATAAGAGTTGGATTTTTTGATATAAAAA
>CALXPY010000021.1 GCA_944390395.1 uncultured Clostridia bacterium
ATTCATAAGAATTATTTAAAGAATAAAAAGCAAACAGTAAAATCAAACATGTTCAACTGCTTGCTTAATGATAATCTTCTATTGGAAGTTATTGGTAATATTACAATTTCGTAATATTTTATGAAATTACCCTGTGCAAATACTATATGGTATTTACAATTCCATGTCGTATGTGATAAACTTTGTATGTCGTTTACTTTGATATCTTTCAATTTAAACCTCTCCCTTCATAAATATTTGATTGCTTCCTGTCAGTCGCAATCAAATTATATATGAAGGGATTCTTTTTGTCTACTCATCGCTAAAAGCTTTAACGAACCCCAAGACAATCTTGGGGTTTTAGAAGTACAAAAATACATTTACTCAAGAATAGAAAAAAAAATATTTGTAAATTCGACAAATTTCGTAGGATTACGCAATTAAATTTTTATATAATAATAAAATTAAATATATATTTTTAAAAAATTTATGATAAAATAAATAAAAAGATAAAAGCTTGTCGCTTTATTAAAAATGTCCATTAAACAATATAATCAAACTATTTTACTAGTAACATGCAATGAGAAAATTGCAAAAGAAGCTGACAAAATTATTACAATAAGAAGCGGAAAATATTCTACGTTATTATAAGAAATGAAAGATAGAGGATAAAAATATGAATGTTTTAATTACACTTGCCTTAAAAAATTTAAAAAGAAATAAAAGAAGAACAATTTCCACTATTATAGGAATTGTAGTATCAGTAATCTTAATTAGCTTTATACTAACTTTAATATATAGTTTTCAAACTACAATGATAGAAGATGTAAAAAGCCGTATAGGGAATTATCACATACGTATTGATCAAACGACAACTCATATAGCTATGAAATTTAATCAAATGCAAGAAAAAATAGAAAACACAGCAATATCTCAAATAATAGGTGCGGCTGATTATGAAACACAACTTAATAATAAACAAGGAATTATAATAGAAGGATATGACGAAATAGCTTTATATAATAGAGATATTAATCTAATAGAAGGAAGAATGCCACAAAATGAAAAAGAAATATTAATATCTAATTATTTGATAAATAATATGAAAAAACCAGTAAAAATTGGTGACCAGCTAACACTTGATGTACAAAAAGTTAAATTAACAATTTCTAATGATGGAATGGAAGAATTTTTAAATCCGGATGGAATAGATAAAATAACTTATACTGTTACAGGAATTATAAAACAAACAATAAAGGAAGCAAACACTAGCAATGCTTACATAGCAATTACAAAGCTAGAACAGATAACAGAAGTAAGCCCCTGTGAAGTAACTATATTGTTAAAAAATCCAAAAGAAGAAAGTACTTTTTACCATGAATTAATGAATTCTAGTATAAAAAATCATATTTTAGAAAATAATGAGCTATTATTATGGCAAGGCGCTACCAATGGAATTAATGAAAAATCTCAACTAGAATTAATTGGTGTAATATCAATTTTAATAATAGTGGCAATCACTATTATACTAATCAGAAATAGTTTTCAAATTTCAATATCAGAAAGGATGAAAGAATTCGGAACATTAATTAGTATTGGCGCAACCTCAAAACAAATCACAAAAATAGTACTAATAGAGGGAATTTTTTATACATTAATTAGCGTCCCAATAGGTTTAATACTAGGAATAGGATTAGTCTTTTTTAGTACAAATGGAATTGGAAACTTTTTAGAAAGTATGTATAATAATGAATTAACTATGCAATTTAGTATTAATGTTGTATCTATTATTGCTAGCATATTATTAATTATACTTGCGACTTTCATATCTTGTATAAAACCAATAAAAGAAGTAAAAAAAGTTTCTCCAATTGAAACAATTAAACAAAATAATGAAATCGCCATTAAAAATAAAGATGTTATAATAAGTAAACTAAAATCAAAGATGTTAGGCATAGAAGGACAAATAGCTTATAAAAACATAAAACGAAATAAAAGAAAATATCGTTCTACAACAATTTCAATTAGTATTATTATGATATTAGTGATAATAATAAGTAGTATAATACAATATATCTTTGATATAGTAAATAATACTTATAAACCAGTTAATAGAAACATAGATATAGGAATGATATATGGTGAAACACAAGAAAAAATAGATACAGTATTTAAAAATTTTGATAAGATTAAAGTTTTTGATAGTATCATAGATTATTCTATTATTGTAAGATTTGAAGGCAGAATAAAAGAGAATAATAAATCAATTAATGTTGAAGCTTATGAAGGAAGCACTTATGAAAATTATTTAAAAAGTATTGGACTAAAATATGAAGATACTGTTAATAATGGTATTTTACTTTCTAGTAATTCGTCTATAAAAGAAGGAAAAATATTAAATATTATAATTAATAGAAAAGAATATAAAATTCCAATCATAAAAACAACTGACATAGATCCAGAGACCGCAATATTTAATTTAGACAACTCTAAGATTGAAAAATTAAATACTTATAACTCAAAGTATGAAACACTAATTATATCTAATGATATGGCAAAAAACATAGATATTGATGACGAAAGAAATAATATAATAGTGGGAAATTTCAGTATGAATATGAGAATAAATTCAAGCAATCCAAATGAATTAGAGAAAGAAATATTACAATTTATTAATCCAAATAAAATATCAATAAATAACTATACTAAACAAAAAGAAGATGAAGAAAAATTTTCAGCAATAATGTCTATATTTTTATACGGATTACTTTTAGTAATATCTTTAATAGGAATAACTAATATTTATAATACAATTACATCAAGTATTCATCTAAGAAAAAAAGAATTTGAAACTTTAAAAGCAATTGGAATGTCTAACAAACAATTTAATAAAATGTTTGTTCATGAGAGTTTAATTTATGGGATAAAATCTTTATTAATTGGAATAATATTAGGAACAATACTAAGTTTTGCTTTATATTACGTTATTAATACTGATTTAATGCTAAAATATTATTTTCCATTTATACAAGTATTAATAATGATTTTATCAACAATAATAGTAATATATATATCTACGAAAAAAGCATATAAAAATCATAAAACCAAATAATAAAGCTGACAAAAAGAATCTTTTACAAGATTAAAAAAAGGAAAAGCAAATTTTTAGACTAAATTCAGGTTGAATAAAAAATATTTGACTCACAAGACTTATTGCAGTTTTTTCATAATTAACATGCGATAAGTCTTATATATTTTAAGAAGGTTATATAAATTATTGTATGACAAATAAACGCTGGTATCGCCGTTTTTATAAATATATGTTTTGATTATAATATTAAACATAATATATTTATTTGTATGTATTTATAAATAGTATTCTATAAACGCTTATTCAAGTGCTAGTTTCAAATATATACAAATTTAATACTTAACATTTAAGATGTATATATAATTATAAATAAACTTGTTTCAGTTTTTATTAATATTCCAGAATCCCAAATAATAATTCACATAATTTCCCAAAAATAGTAAAGCATATTGACAAAAATAAATTCATGTGTTATTATTTACTATAGAGTTCCTTATGCATGGGGTAGAATGTTTTTAGGAGGTTTTTTTATGTACCTTAGCAAGAAGGCTTCTCATCTTTTGATCATGCTTATGGTTGTTGCCATGTGCTTGAGTCTGTCGGTTTCTGCCTTTGCTACAGAACCAATTAGTACTGAAGCAGTACCAGTGGATTACAACGATACGCAGATCTATAGCGTTGGGTCAGTCTCCATCGACCATAAGAAGAATCCCGTTAGAGGCTCTGCAATATATAGGATTTGCCCTTATAAGGGAGAAGTTTTAAAGCTTCTGATTAATAATAATATTAATCCAGACTCCTCGGCTATTACTGTCAAAGTTACTAAAAACGGCGGTTGGTGGGCAAGCAAAACTATCACTATTCCCCGCGGTCAAGATGTTACCGAGTATACTTTGATTGACAATTGCAATGGTGAAGTTTATACCGTAGAATTTATAGCTGATCCAGGATATTTTGTAGGAATCCTCTATGTATAGTACACATGCATAATATATATAGTTAAGGAACTCAAATCTTAACTAAACAAACATTCTACCTTATGAACAGAGAGCAAAGTATTTGCTCTCTATTTTTACTTTAGTAGAATTCTCCATAATTCTTAATATCAACAATTTAATAACAATAATGTAATTATTTTTATTAAATTGTTGGTATTGAGTTATAATATTGAATAATTATAAAAAGTAATCAGTAATCTCAAAATTCAATAGTCTAAAATAGCTATCTTTAAATATTAAGATAGCTATTTTTTTAATATTTATGTACTATTTTATTAATACATTCCTTGTTCTGCATCATTATGTCCACAGTTGCATGATTTTTCTTCTTTTTTATTTGCTACTAAACTTTCAGTTGTCAAAATCATTGATGCAATAGATGATGCATTTTGAATAGCACTTCTTGAAACCTTTGTAGGATCTACTATTCCTGCTTTTTTCATATCAACATATTCTTCTGTTGCAGCATTAAATCCAACACCTGGATTACTATTCTTTATTTTCTCAACTATTACAGCTGGCTCTAAACCTGCATTTACTGCTATTTGTTTTGCTGGCTCTTCCAATGCTTTAAGGATAATTTTTCCTCCTATTTTTTCATCATCTTTTAAGCCTTCAACTACTTTTTCAACAGCTGGTATTGTGTTAATATATGCTGTTCCTCCACCAGCTACAATTCCTTCTTCTACTGCTGCTTTTGTTGCTGATAAAGCATCTTCTATTCTTAATTTCTTTTCTTTCATTTCTACTTCTGTTGCAGCTCCAACACCTATTACAGCAACTCCACCAGCTATTTTTGCTAGTCTTTCTTGTAAGTTTTCTTTTTCAAAATCGCTATGTTCTTCTGCTATTTGTGCTTTAATATTTGCTACTCTAGCAGCTATTTTTTCTTTATCTCCCATTCCATCTACTATAATTGTATTTTCTTTTTGAACTTTTACTTGTTTAGCTCTTCCTAATTGTTCTATAGTTGTATCTTTTAATTCTAATCCTAAATCTGATGTGATAACTTCACCACCTGTTAATATAGCAATATCTTCTAGCATTTGTTTTCTCTTATCACCATATCCTGGAGCTTTTACAGCAACAACATTAATTACTCCTCTTAATTTGTTTAGAATCAATGTTGATAAAGCTTCTCCTTCTATATCATCACAGATAATAACTAATTTACCAGATTGTTGCATTAATGATTCTAGTAGTGGTAATATTTCTTGAATATTGCTTATTTTTTTATCTGTTATTAATATATATGGATTATCCATAATAGCTTCCATTTTTTCTGTATCTGTTACCATATATGGAGACACATAACCTTTATCAAATTGCATTCCTTCTACTACATTTAATTCTGTTTGAGATGTTTTTGATTCTTCTATAGTTATAACTCCATCTTTAGATACTTTTTCCATTGCTTCTGAAATTAATTGTCCTACCTCTTCATTATCTGCTGATATACTTGCTACTCTAGCAATATCTTCTTTACCATTAACATCTACACTTATTTTCTTTAATTCGTCTACAACTGCTTTTGTTGTTTTATCCATACCTCTTCTTATAGCCATTGGATCTCCACCTGCAGCTACGTTTTTTATTCCTTCTTTTATCATACTTTGTGCAAGTACCATAGCTGTTGTTGTACCATCACCTGCTACATCATTTGTTTTTATAGATACTTCTTTAACAATTTGAGCTCCCATATTTTCAAAAGCATCATCTAATTCAATTTCTTTTGCTATAGTTACACCATCATTTGTAATTAATGGAGCTCCAAAACTTTTGTCTAATACTACATTTCTTCCTTTTGGACCTAATGTAACCTTAACAGTATCTGCTAATTTATTAACACCATTTAATAAGCTTTTTCTAGCTTCTTCACCAAATTTAATTTCCTTTGCCATTATAAATTCCTCCTTAAAAAATTATTATTCAACAATTGCTAATATTTCATTTTGTTTTACTATTAAATATTCTTCTTCTTCGTATTTTATTTCTGTACCTGCATATTGGTTTAATATAACTTTATCGCCTTCTTTAACTACCATTTCAACTTTTTTTCCTTCAACTTCTCCACCTGGTCCTACTTTTAAAACCTCAGCTACTTGTGATTTTTCTTGTGATTTTCCTGTTAGTATTATTCCACTCTTTGTTGTTTCCTCACTTTCTAATCTTTTTACTAAAACTCTGTCTCCTAATGGTTTTAACATTCTATTACCTCCTTAAAAAGTTTACACTTATATATATGCTAAATTATGTTTTTTATTACATAATTTTAGCAGTCTATTTACTAGACTGCTAATAATTTATACCCTTTTTATAAAAATGTCAATAGATATTTATAAAATTCACATAATTTTCACAAATACAGTTTTATTGACTTTCTTATAATTCTTTTATATAATCAAATAAAATTTATTATTGGAGGTAATTTAATGTCAATTCATTGTAATGCAAAAAAAGAGGATATTAAAAGTGTAGTTCTTATGCCTGGAGATCCTTTAAGAGCAAAATATATTGCAGAAAATTTTTTAGAAAATGCTAGACTTGTAAATACAGTTAGAAATATGCTAGCATATACTGGTTCTTATAAGGGTAAGGAAATTACAGTATTTTCTTCTGGTATGGGAATGCCAAGTATGGGAATTTATTGTTATGAATTATATAAATTCTATGATGTTGATACTATAATTCGTATTGGTTCTTGTGGTTCATATAATAAAGATATAAAACCTTTAGACACCATTTTAGTAGAAAATTCATATACTGAAAGTAATTTTGCATTTTCTTGGAATGGTAAAGACTGTCATATAGCATATCCTTGTGAAGAAATAAATAAAACTATAGAAGCTGTAGCAAATGAAAACAATCTTCCTTTTGTAAAAGGTTCTACCCTTTGTGGTGATTGTTTTGACCGCTATTTAGAAGATCTTAATTCTCTTATAAATAGATTTCCAAAAGATCTTAATATTATTGGAGCAGAAATGGAAGCATTTTCATTGTTTTATCTTGCAAAATGTTTAAATAAAAAAGCTGCTTGTTTATTAACTGTTGTTGATTCTTTATATAGCACAGAAGAATTATCTTCTAAAGAAAGAGAAACTTCTTTAAATACTATGATAAAAATTGCTTTAGAAAGTGCTGTGAAAATAGAAGAAAATAAATTATAAACTTTGCTTTGTCTTTTCATCATCACAGCATTTTAAAAAAAATAGGGTCTAAAAAGATGCTATACCTTCTCTTTAGACCCTTTTTTATCTAAAGTGTATAATCTAATGTTACGTTAACCTATTTTATAATCCATGCTTTATCTGGACTTGAACCATCTTTTCCAGCTACGCTTGTATCTATCTCTACATTAGACTCGAGAGAAACTACAGGGCGCACGTGATACGTGTCGGAGATCCCACCGCCGTTAGAACTGAAGATGCCCATCCCGTAGACGTTTCTAGAGCTTACACAGCGCACGTAGAAGTGAGCTAGTTTGGCAGGGCTACCGGTCACGTGAACGCAACGAGAAGATAGCCAGTACGTGCCCGTTTCGGCTGTGTGGAATAATTCATGGTATACAGGTTCTACATAATTTGACGCCTCCATATATTTACTCCAATATGTATATCTTACTGTCCATGTATTTGCTGTCCCTGTTCCTGTCATTGCACTTGTCTGCTCACTTAAGTCTAAACTTCCACTCTTTCCATTTACTGTTTGACCCATCTCTTGCGCAAATATCAATGGATACTTCTTATTACTTGGATTATATGTTGATCCATATCCTGAATAATTATTATAATTCCATACACTTAAATTCATTTTATTTTGTATGTCCTCTATCTTTAAACTTTTTGCTGTTGCATTTTCTCCTTTATATAATGTATTACACAATTCATCTAATAAATACACCGCGTTATTATATCCATTTGCTCCTTTTAACTCTACTTCTGCTTCCGTTGGATTCGCACTTATTAAGCGCACCTTTCCGTCATCCGTTATATCTAGTACTCTCCAATTTAAACTTTCTTTATTTATTACTTGCTCAGTTCCTGTTCCACTATATGTTCCATCTACAGGATAACTTGATTCTCCTGTTGGCGTATATGCTACATAGTCCCCTACTTTTATTGTTCCGTCATTTACCAAATCCGCTATTGGTCTTCCTTCTTCTTCCGGTGGCTCTGGCTCTGTATTTGTTTCACTATTACTGTCTCCTTCTTCTCCGCTTCCTCCTATTCCATTCATTATATCATTCAATTCATTATATAAATTATTTAAACTTGCTTGATCATTTGCTACTGCATTATTCATTGCATTTGCTGCTTCTTTTGCCTTATTTATTATTCCATCTTCTCCCAATACAAAACTTATTGTTACTGCTGCTAATATTAATAACACTACTATTGTTACGGCTAATGCTATTAGTGTTATTCCGTTTACTATTCCTTACTCCTGTTTCCATTTCTTTTTGCAATTTTTTCCTTCCTGCTTTTAAATTTTCTCTCATCTTTTCTTTCTCCTCCTTCATTCCTTTTGTATTTTCCTTTTTTTCTTTATGTTCCTTTTTTTATCTTTATCCTTTGCATCCCTCCTTTATTCGCTATTTCTTTCCCTCTTAATTATAGTCTTTACAATTTTTGCTTTTTCATACAGCTTTTGGAAAAAATCCTTTCTGTTTTTTTGTCTACATTTCCTTTATATCATATTTCTTTTTGCTTTACCAGAAACGCAATAGTTTAAATGTATTCATTAATTTAATTTTAGCTAACTTTTTTTATAAATAATCTTTCCACAATATGTGATAATATTTTTTATTGCTCGCTTCGAAAAAAATATTATCACTATTGTGGAGTTCTAATTTCTGCCTTTTTCAAAATACATTAATTTTCAAAATAAATTTCTTTATTTAAATTTTCAAATTGGTAATTAAGAAGCGTGTTATATATATTATTTGAAAAAACATGTGTCGACAGCCCTTTGAGGCGGGGGTGTGCCCCGTGAGCTTGGAGACCGTGTTTTTGAAAATAATATATATAACTTAGCTTCTATAGTACTTAGAAATTAAAAAAATTTCATATATATCCACTAGTAAATTTCTGTGAAAAAAGCTCATAAAAAGAACGCATCACATTTAAACGATACGTTCTATATTTTACATAATATACTTGAATTTTACGTACAAAAACTAAAGCTACGCTATTTACTAAAATGTAACTCTCTCTCTCTCTCTCTCTCTCTCTCTAGTATTTCAACGTTTTTAGCCTTCATACTTATTTTTCTCCCTGTATTTTATTACATTAATTGGAAAAGAATTAATTTAATTGTTTTCCAATTTAATTAGTTAAATTTTATATTAACACAAATTAATTGTCAAGTTATATTAAAATATTTTGAATATATGGCTTAAAAATTTTATCCAAATAAATTACTTTAATTTATCTTTGCATATCCAATATTGTTTTCTTTCATCAATTTTATTATTTTTAATATGTCTTTATTATCTTTTCCTCTAATATATATTATATGTCCGCCACTGGTCAATTTGTGATAAGGTGCTTCTATTTTTATTTTTTCTTCTGGCTGAATTTTACAATTTTCAGGTAGATGAAATGATTCTGTATAAGTTTTTTTATCTGTTATATTACTTATATTTCCATATATTGCTTTATCTAATTTTATAAATTTTCCATACATATTTTTATCACAACTTGCTGTGACACAAAAATTCAAATTATATTTTTGTGAATATTCATCACATTTCTTTTTTATAAACTCTATTATTACTAGTCCTAATTTTTGACTTTCTGCGCTCTCTCCTTGATGCTTTCCTAACATTGCAAGTAAACATTCGGCTAGCCCAATAACTCCTATACATAAATTTCCATGTTTTAATGATTTTCTTAAACTGTCATCTTCTTTTATTCTTTCGCTATCAATTAATGCTCCATCACCTATTAAAAATGGAAAATTACATACTCTTTTTGTACACTGATTATCAAATCTATCTAACAATTGATCTTTGGATAATTCTATTTTTTCTTCTAATTCATTATAAAATCCTTTTAAGTCAGCTTTATTATTATTTATCTTTCCATATTTAATTCCTAACCTTGGTAAATTAATGTATGTTGTTGATAGATTTACTCTTCCTGGAATTATAGCCTTATTTTCATCTATTATATTTTCACATATTCTTGCTCCAAAATTATTGTATGCAACTTCAGTTTTTGCTTCTCCTTTATATATTTTCTTATTGTAATTAGAATCTAAAAATGCAATACCTATCATTGTATTATTTTTTTCTATTAATTCACATACTCTTTCCAATAAGTCATAATTTTTATCTTTTGGTTGTAAATTAACCCCATCTTTTACTTTTAATACAACAAATACTTTATTGTTGTTTTTGTTTTCCTCTATTGCTTTTAATATGCTATTAGAAACTAGTCTTCCTTCCACTTCCGTATTTGTTCCAATATTTAATGTTGTCTCTTTTGAATAAGTGTTCAGTGTTTTTACTAGTAATTCCATTGATTCATCTATAAGTTTTTTAGTTTTTAATATTGATTTACTATACGCCATTTTAAACAATCTTTTTAGTTCTTCTGATTCCCTGCAAAATCTAAAAAATATTTCCACATTAAATTCGATTGTATTTATTTTTTCTATTTCTCTTTCTATTCCATTCATTGCTACAAATTTATCAAAATCTGTTAGTTCTAAATAATTATATACCAATTCTTTAAAATAATTTTTAAATGTTTTAATAACAGAATCTTTTAAGTAATAGTCAAATAATGGTATAGATTGTTCGCCATGTTGTTCTACCTGTGCCGCTTTAATTATTAAAGCAACATACATAACATATTCCATAATGTCCTTTGGCTCTGCTAAACACTCTCCGTTTATTTTTAGGCATCCTTCATAAATAACTTTATCTAAATCTATTTGTGATGAGTCCGTCGTACCTGTTGCATAATAATCCATTTTTTGAATATATATTTCACCATTTTCGCATGCATCTAAATATTTCTTTTTTAGTAAATATGATTTTGTAAATTCCTTAGAAATTGTTTTTCCATATTCTATCATCACATCCATTGCTGATTTGTTTATATTACTGTTAGTTTTTAAGCCTAAATCTTCTATAGCTTTTAAAAATTTATGCTGTTTCTTTTCATCAAAAAATATTTGTCGTGAATACGCTCTTTTTTCTCTATATGATGAAAAAGAATTATATACATCTAAATAGTTATTTTCTTTTAGAGATTCTTCAATTAAGTCTTGTATTTTTTCTATTTTTATTTTATCATCTTGCACCTTTTGTATTTTATTAAGTACGTTTTTATATACTTTGTTGATATCTTCTTCATTGTATTTACTAATTTCAGTAGATCTATTTACACTGTCAAATCCTTTTTTTATTGCTAATGCTATTTTTTTGCCATCAAAATCTACTTTTTTCCCATCTCTTCTAACTACTTTTTTATCAATCTCTTTTTCGTAAATTTCAGACATTATACATCATCTCTTTTCTATATAGATAAAATAAATTATATAGTTACATACAAAAATAGTCAAGTTTTACTTGACTATTTTAAATTTAGCTATTAATGATTACGATATTTTTTCTATATCTATTCTTGCTCTTGGATAACTAATATCCTCTATAGATAAACCGCCTAATTGCAATACATCTCCAGCATTTAATCTTAAAATTACTGTCCCTGTTAGTGTCATACGATTAACAACATTATCTCTCAAAATTGGACCTTCATTTAAGGTATTAAATAGTACTGCGTTATTTACCAACAAAGCTGCATTAAAGTTAAAAGTTCCTATAGTTGCCCTTGTTCCATTTAAGTAATATGAAACTTGATATATTCCATCTTCATTTATTAAAATCTGATCACTTCCAGGCTCATGACTTATTGCAGTACCTTCTACTATTTCATTTTGACTAAACTTTATTATAGCCTCTCCAACTTGAGTATTATCTCCTTCAACAGCGATAGCAACTAATATATCTTTTTCTTCTTCGGAATTATTAAAATAAATTCCTATAAATAGTAAGATAAAACCAAGTAATAAAATTCCAACAAACAGAGCAATAATACATAATCTCTTTATGTCACAACCACAATACATAATTACTCCCCCTTATATTATTCTATGGAAGTAATTATATTTTGGTTCCATATTAAAATTTATAAAGATAATTTTTGTTCCAGACTATTGTCTCCTTGTACTATCTGATTTTAAAATCATTTACAAAAAGTTATTTGACAAATCAGTTTAATCTGTGTATAATAATTATAGGAAATGGAGAAACCAAAAGTGGTTGCCAATAGATAAGTTTAAATAACCATTCTATCGTCCAAGCAGAATGGTTATTTTTTTATTTGCTCAAAATTACCACTAACGCAATAATCAAGGCAATAGCTATGATAGAGACTCCTACTAGTCCAAAGAATAGTAAAAATATTATTTGTAATAATACTGTTTCCATAGCACCACCTCCATTCTCACAGTATAAACTGTGTATGTAAAGTGGTAGCACTCACATCTGCTTATAACGCTGCCAAATTGCGGAGCAATTTGTGTATTATTCAGGTAAGCGTTATATCTTGATATTCTCATTTCCTATATTTCTAGTATAGTATATTTTTACCTACTTGTCTAGCGAACAAAACAAATTTTTACTATTTTTTCTAAATCTAAAAACAGAAAAAACCTAGATTCATTTTCTAGGTTTTTTATTTGCGTTCATTTTTTATAGTTTTTATGCAGTTTTTAATTCTAATCTTAATTTATCAGCTATCATTGCTATAAATTCTGAATTTGTTGGTTTTCCTTTTGCTGCTGATACTGTGTATCCGAATATGTTTTCTACTGCTGCTTGCTCTCCTCTTCCCCATGCTACTTCTATTGCGTGGCGTATTGCTCTTTCTACTCTTGATGGAGTTGTTTTATATTTGCTTGCTATATCTGGATATAGCTGTTTTGTTATTTGATTTATTACATCTGTATTATTTATTACCATCATTATTGCTTCTCTTAAATATTGGTATCCTTTTATATGTGCTGGTACTCCTACTTCATGGATTACATTTGTTACTAATGCTTCCAAGTTCTCTTGTTTCTTTTTCTTTTCTGGTGCTATGTCTATGTATTGTGATTTTATTTCTCTACTTATAAATCCATTTTTAAATTGACCTGGCTGAAAATTCTTTAGTTCTTTTATTCTTTTTACTAAAACATTTATATCAAATGGTTTTACTATATAGTATTGTGCTCCTAATGATATAGCTTTTTGTGTAATTTTGTCTTGCCCCACTGCTGATAATATTATGCATAAAGGCATTTTCTCCATTTCTGTTTCTGCTAATTTTTCTAGTACTCCTAAGCCATCTAAATGTGGCATAATAACATCTAGAAGAACGATATCAGGTTTTGTTTCGACTATTTTCTCATACGCTTCATTTCCATCTTTTGCATATCCTATTACCTCCATATCTTCTTCTTTTTTTAGATAATTCGTTAGTGTCACTGCAAACTCATTATTGTCATCTGCTATTAGCACTTTAATCTTTTCATCCAATTTCGTTTCCCCCTAAATCAAATTTTGTAAAATTTTTACAGTTCAATTATATTATGTTTTTCCAAAATTTGCAATAGGTTTTTGGAAATTTTTTCAAGTTTTTGTGTTTTTTACCTATTTCTCAATACTTTTTCTTATATTTTTTCTTTTTAATACTTCATAATCCATTATTTTTGATTCTAAATCTTTTAATATTTTATCTTTTTCATCAATAGATAATTCTACAATTACTTTTACATTCTCATCAAATTCAACATTTAATATCTTAATATTATTTTTATTACAATAATATTGTATACCTTCTAGATATTTATAATTTGTTTTTATTAATAATTCTATTCCATCTTCTTCTGTAGCTAATTTTACTTTTTCCATTGCTTTAAGTGTTGCTCCTGTATATGCCCTTACTAATCCACCTGTTCCTAATAGTATTCCTCCAAAGTACCTTGTTACAATTACTATTACATTTTCTATGTTGTTTTTCTCTAATATATTCAAAATAGGTGATCCTGCCGTCCCACTAGGCTCGCCATCATCACTAAATCTATTTAATGTATTGCCTTCTTCATGTATTCTAAATGCAAAGCAATGGTGCTTTGCATCATGATATTTCTTTTTAACCTCTGATATTTTTTCTTCAGCTTCTTTTAAAGTTTTTACATAGAAAATATTTGCAATAAATTTAGATTTCTTCTCTACTATTTCATCTTCTACATCATTTTCTATAGTTTTATATTGCATCTTTACTATCAATCCTCTCTAAAGGTACAAATATTATTTCTTAACCTCATTATTTTTAATCTTTATTTAAACCGGCTGTATAGCCTGTAGAATATGCTATCTGTAAATTAAAACCTCCTGTATATGCATCTACATCAATTATTTCTCCAGCAAAGAATAAACCTTCTATTATTTTTGATTCCATTGTTTTTGGATTAATTTCTTTTATATTAATACCCCCTGAAGTAACTATTGCTTCTTCTACAGGTCTAAATCCATTAATTGTTATCTCGAATTTTTTTAATATATTAACCAATTTTAAACGTTCAACTCTTGTTATTTCGTTTACCTTTTTATTTTCGTCTATTTCAGATTTTAATATAACTGTCTCTATCATTTTCTGTGGTAATAATTTATTTAAGCTATTTTTTAACGCCTTATTTTTTTCTTCTGAAAAATCTCTTAGTATTCTTTCATCCAATTTTTTCTCACTTAATGCTGGCTTTAAATCAATATATATTTTTATATAATTATTTTTTAATAACTCCTCTATATTTTTATATCTGATTAAATGTGCTGAACCACTTAGTATTATTGGACCCGATACTCCAAAATGTGTAAATAACATTTCGCCAAAATCTTCATATATTTCTTTGTTTGTTTGGGTATCCATAATTTTAATAGCAACATTTTTTAAACTTAATCCTTGTAATTCTTGACAAACTTTTAGTGCTTCTCCTTTACTTTCTAGTGGCACTAATGATGGTTTTATAGGTTTTACAGTATGCCCTAATTTTTCCACTATTTTATATCCATCTCCTGTTGATCCAGTTCCTGGATAGCTCTTCCCTCCTGTTGCCAAAATTATTTTTTCTGCATTTATTGTATATGTGTTTCCTTCTTTTTTATAAACTGCACCTGTTATTTTTTTATTTTTAACAACTATCTCTTTTACTTCAGCATTATTTATTATTTTTACTTTACATTTTTTTAATATCCTTTTAAATGTATCTAAAACATCTACTGATCTATCAGTAATTGGAAATATTCTATTCCCTCTTTCTTCTTTTACTTTTAATCCATTGTTTTCTAATAATTTTATTATATCTTTATTATTAAAATTATTAAAAGCACTATATAAAAACATTCCGTTTCCTGGTATGTTTTTTATAAAATCTTGTATATCTATACTACTTGTAATATTACATCTACCTTTTCCTGTAATTAGTAGCTTTTTCCCTATTGTTGGCATTTTCTCTAATATTGTAACTTCGTCTCCACATAAACTTGCACTTATACTTGCTAATATTCCTGCTGGTCCCCCGCCAATAACTATTACTTTCACTTTATTCTCATTCCTTTCAAAATCTAAACTCGAACAAAAGCGACACGATCTCAATACTCTAACATTTTAGTTAACTAACATGTCGCGTCTTTGTTCGCGTGCCAATTTTATTTTAGTAAAATTGTGCACATCTGTTAGCGAAGCTTTTTTATCTAATAGGGAATTTAGGATAAATTCCCTATTAGATAAAAAAGTGGAAAAGATGGAAAAAAGACCTTTTTACTTTTTTCATCTTTTTCCGCTTTTCCAACTATATTATGTTCTGAATTGCTTTTAATACACCTAATTTTCCATATTGATATGTAAGTCCTCCTTGCATAAAAGCCACATAAGGTGGACGTATAGGTGCATCACATGATAACTCTATTGATGATCCTTGTGTAAATGCTCCTGCTGCCATTATTACTTTATCTGTGTATCCTGGCATATCCCATGGTTCTGGAATGACATCTGAATCAATTGGTGATCCCTTTTGTATTCCTTGGCAAAACTTTATTAATTTTTCCTCGTTTCCAAACTCTATTGTCTGAACTATATCTGTTCTTTTATCGCAATATCTTGGATTAGGCTTATATCCTAAATCTTCTAATATTTTACTTGCTAATACTGCTGTTTTTAAACTGCTAGTAACAACACTTGGTGCCATAAATAAACCTTGTAATATATTTTTGTTTATTCCTAATGTTGGACCTACTTCTTTTCCTAAACCTGGTGCTGTAAGTCTTTCTGCTGCTAGCTCTATTAACTCTTTTTTTCCAGCTATATATGCTCCATTAGGTGCAATTCCTCCACCCAAATTTTTTATTAAACTGCCTACTATAACATCAGCACCTAATGATGTTGGTTCTACTTTATCCACAAATTCACCATAACAATTATCTACCATAATAATTACATTATTATTAACTTCTCTAATTACTTCTATTACTTTTTTCATTTTCTCTAAAGATATACTATCTCTTAATGCATATCCTCTTGATCTTTGAATCTCAATTAGTTTAATATCATTTTTACTAACTCTTTCTTTTATTTCTTCGTAATTAAAATCATTATTTACTAAATCTATTTGTTCATACTTTACTCCATAAGATTTGAGTGAGCTTTTATTTTCTACTATTCCTATTACTTCGTCTAAAGTGTCATAAGGCTTCCCACTTATACTTAGTAAAATATCATTTGGTCTTAAAAATGCAAATAAAGCAACTGTTAGTGCATGAGTTCCAGATATAAATTGATTTCTAACTAGACTATCTTCTGCATCTAAAACATCAGCAAATATTTTTTCAATTGTATCTCTTCCTATATCTGAATATCCATAACCTGTCGTACTATTAAAATGTATATCAGATACTTTGTATTTTTGAAATGCTCTTAATACTTTTAAACTATTATATTCGCACATTTTTTCAATATCTGTAAATATATCTTTTAGGTCATTTTCTGCATTTTCTGCTAACTTTAATACTTCATCACTAATTCCAAATTCTTTATACATAATACTATGATCCCCTTTATTATTCTATTTCATCACTATATTGTGACTCTGATGTCCATATATTTAATCTATAATACTTTCCTATAAACGTTGGATAATACCAATCTAATTCATAAATAGGCTTAGTAATTATTTCTCCTTCTTGGTTTATTACTCCCCATTTACCATCTTGTTTTATACCTGCGTATCCATATTCATTAAAATCTGTTACCATTTCATACTCATTTTGTACTTTTAAATTTCCTTCCACATCCACAAATCCCCATTTGTCATTTATTCTTTTTGCAAATAATTTATTATTAGGGAATAAATCTTTTGCACTTTTTTCATTTCCATCAAAGTCATAATATGTAAATTCATCTTCAGAATACATTATTATATAATTGTCTTTTTTCTCTACAATAGCATTATCCATGGTTTTTATAATTTCCATATCGCTATTTATTAAACTAACTGTTTTATTATTATTTATTTCTGCTTGTAAAAGGTTTGTTCCTTGAATTTCGTATATACTACTATATTTTAAATCTACCAAAGATTTTCCTGTTAAATCTATAATTCCATTTTTACCATCTTTTGCTACAATAAAATACTCTCCTGAAATATGTTCAATGTAAGAATAATTATTGTCTATAATTACATTTTCGTCTTTGTCTACTATTCTATAAGTGTCATTTCTATCTACTGTTATAAAGTAATTTTCATTATCTGTTTTCATTTTACTAATTATATCTGTATTTTCTATCTTGTTTCCTTGTAAGTCGAAAACATTTATTATTCCATCTTTTTGTGCATCAATGTACATTCCACCAAATAAAATATTATCATATTCAATATTTAGTATGTTTTTACCTTCTTTATCAATTACTCCCTGTTTAGAATTTCTTTGTACTATAAATAAATCATTTAATGAATTATATTTTATTGATTCATATTCATGGTTTATTATATTTTTATTATTTTTTAATAATCCTGCTTGTCCATTTTTGTACGCTACTAAATATGCATCTTTTCCATCTTCCATTTCTATTATTCTATCAATTTCATTATATTCTGTATTCAATATTACTTTTCCATTATAGTTTATATATCCATATCTATAACCTTCATCTGTTACTTTGCTTACTATAAATCCTGTGTACTCATTCTTTGTTTCTGTATTAAAATAATTATCAGAGGTAATACTATCATACTCAGGTTTTATAACGACTTTTCCCTTCATATTTATTGCTCCAAATTTTCCATCTTGTTTTACTAGTAATGTTCCCTCTTTATAATTTATACTACTTATTTGCTCATATATTGGTTTTGTAATAACCTTTCCTTCTAAATTTATTAGTCCATATTTTCCATCTTGCTTATATTGTAGTACACTTTTTTCATAAGGTACACCATCCAAAGTAGCTTCTGCTGGAATTGCCTGTACACTTTCATATTCACTAAATAAAATTTCTTTTTGATCATTTAGCACAGTAGTTTTATATTCCTTAGTCTCTGTATTATAGTCACTCATACATATAAATACTGGTTTAGATGGATTAGGTATTTGTACTGTATCATATATTGGTTCTACCACTACTTCTCCATTTTTATTTATTACTCCATATCTTTCATTTTTAGTTAAAATATTATAGTTAAATTCTTTTACTTCTTCTACTGTATAACTATAACTCATTCTATTAACAATAAATACTACTAATGCTACAATTGCTATTAATATTACTATTCCTATTATAATCCATTTTATTTTACTTTTCATTTGCTAATCAAACCTTTCTTATTTTAAATAATTTCCTGATTATTTCTGCAAACTTTTACTTTCTTTATTCTTTTATCTTCGTATTCTTCAACTTTATATGTTAAATTTTCATCCTCTAAAACAATATCTTCATTTTCTTCTGGTAGTCTACCTAATTTTTCTATTAAATAACCCGATAATGTTTCATAATCTCCTTCTGGAATTTCTACTCCAATAATTTTTTTAAACTCATATAAAGAAACTCCACCATCTATTAAATAAGTATTATTATCTATTTTTTCATATTCTACTTCTATATCATCATATTCATCAAAAATATTACCAACTAACTCTTCCAAAATATCTTCCATTGTTAATAATCCTGCTGTCCCACCATATTCATCTATTACTATAGCCATCTGATTTTTATTTCTTTGCAATTCTTTAAAAATTTCATCTATTGGTTTTGATTCTGGAACAAAATATGCTGGTTTTAATAAATTTTTTATTTTAATTTGTTTTTTGTCATTTAATACTTTTAAGATATCTTTTATTAATAAAATTCCTTTAATATCATCTATTGTCTCTTCATATACTGGTATTCTGCTATATTTATACTCATCTATATCTTCTAAAATCTTACTTAAATTTTCATTTATATCAATTGCAAACACATTTCTTCTAGGTGTCATTATTTCCGATGCCGTAATATCATTTAATGCAAAAACATTATTTATAATTTCTTTTTCTGTTTCCTCTATTGCACCTTTTTCTTGACCTTGATCTACCATCATTTTTATTTCTTCTTCTGTTACAGTCTGTTCCTCTTGTTCTCCTACTCCAAATAATTTTGATACCATATTAGTTGACCATGTTAGTAATTTTACAAATGGTGCTGTAAAAACTGAAATCCCTTTAATAACTCCTATTGTAGCAAAGGAAATTTTTTCGTAGTATTTCATTGCTAATCTTTTTGGTACCAATTCTCCGAAAACTAAAGTAAAGAACGAAAGAATCAATGTAATTATTATTATAGAAACTGTTTTCCAAACATCTACACTAACCATTGGAAGCCACTCATTTAATATTGGAGCTAAATGGTCTGCAAATGCATCCGAAGCAAACGCGCTTGATAAAAAACCTGCCATTGTAATTCCTATTTGTATAGTAGCTAAAAACTTGCTTGGATTGTTTAACATTTTTTGTATTTGTTTCGCTTTCTTATTTCCTTCTTTTGCCTGTTTATCGATTTTTGCATCATTTAGTGAAATAAATGCTATTTCTGTTGCAGCGAAATATGCATTTAATAATATTAGTATTATTAATACTATTACCTGTGCAATCATAAAATCTTCCTTCCAATTTATCTACATATAATATAGCATTAATTATATATTTTATACCATTTAATGTCAATAAATTGAAAGGAAGATTGTCCTATATTTTAATACCCTGTTCTTGGTAATTTTTTCTCTTCACGTTTTTCTCCAACAGTTATTCTGTTTTCATCTTGTGGTTTTTCATAATCCTCTTCTTCTGGAATTTTATAGTTATTAACTGTAACTTTTAATGCTTCATTATATTTTACTTCAATTTCTAATTCTTCATCATAACCATAATAGCCTTCTGGTGCTTCTATTTCTTTTAAATAATACTTACCAGGTATTAAGTTTTCTATTTCTACTTTTCCATTTTCATCAGTTTTTAAATCAGTATATACTACATTTCTATTTTCATCCAATAATGTAAATATTGAATCTGCTAAAGGAATAAGTTCATCTCCATCTTGTTTATATATTTCTAGCTTTGTATGATTTCTATAAAATGTTTCTCTTTCGCTAGTATCCGCTTCTTCAAACTCACCTGCTACTACTGCTAAATTCTGTAATGTAGGATCTGGTGCTTCTCCTAATAAAACTGGTTTGGTTTTTAATTCTGACGATACATTAATATAAATATCCCCTCCTGCTTCTGTTGCAGATATTGGAATAATTATTTTAAAATGTTCATCAGTTTTAAATGTACTTCTTTCATTATTATTCATATCTACTACTTTTGCTATATTAGCATCAGGCCCTGTTAGATTAACTGTAAACTCTTCATTTGCTGCTGTTGCATTAACACAAAATGTTTTGCTAATACTTTGTTTATCTAAATTATCTACTTTCCACTCTTTTGTTACATCATCTACAGTAACTCTTGCAACTGGTTTTGTTTCTTTTGAGTTTCTTGCTGCTGTAATTATTTGTTTTATTGCCTTAACGACTCTTTTCCCTTGTTCTTGATTTCTGTCATGTAGTGTAAATTTGTCTAAATCATAATGATACATTGCATCATAAACTGCCATTTTAGTTGCAGCATAAGCTTCCTCCATAGTTTCACAACCTAATTCTTCTATACTTTTAAATGGATATCCATTTATTACAGCTCTCCATATTTTAACATTTGAAATTAAGCTATCTATATTTACAGTATAACCTTTTTCTTCTGTTACACCAGTTTTTCCTTTGTTAATACAATATGCTGGATATTCAACTCCATCTTTTTTATAAACTATTACTTCTACTCCAATTCCAATATTATCATATTGAAAATAAACAACTTCTCCTTTTGAATATAAATCCGCTTTATCAATTGGTAATGTAGCAGCTTGTACATTATTTGTTCCTATTATTGAAAAGAGATTTATAAGTAGTAGAATTGCTACTAATATTATAGTTGATATTTTTTTAACAATTTTCATAAATTCATTCCTTTCTATTTAACTTCTATAGCTTGTATGCATCTTCTATATTCTCTCATATCCGCTTCACAGGTTATAAGAGTTATTCTGTTATCTGTTGTATTTTCTATATATTCCCAATTTGTTTCTTCTATAATTTTATTTAATATTACTCTATATTTTCTTGTACCTTCTGATGTAGTGTAAATTATTTTATCTCCTATATCTAAATTTTTAATATTAGCGAAAAAGTTACAATTATATCCTCTGTTATGTGCTGCAAGAGCCACATTTCCATCCCATAGGCTGCTCTCTTCAAAATGTCCAACTCCTTCTAGCAATACTTCTGGAGTAGTTCCACTGAATATATGTGCATCTAAATCTATTTTTGGAATTATTATTCTCCATTCATAGTTACTGTATTTATTTACTATTTGCTCTTCTAAGTCTTTTACTTCTATTTTTTCTTTATTTTCTTGTATGTTTTCTTCTTCTAATGTTCTATCTTGATATTTTTCAAAAGAATATAATTTACTTGGCTCTATATTATCTAAATTAATAACTTTTCCTTTTTCTTGATTTATTTTGAGAACTTTTGAATATAAATTATTTTCGACACTTTTAACTGGATTAAAAATATTTAAGATATTTTGAGAGAAAAAATTTATTATAAGAAAAATAATTGTAGTGAGAAATAGGGTAATTAAATAAATGTTTCTTTTAGTGTAACTTATCACATAAAATACACCTACCTTTATTTTGAAAAAAATTATTATATAAAAATTAATTTAGAAAAAAATTGCAATTTTTTTGTTACTTAATAATACTATACTTTTACTTATTTGTAAAGGATTTTCCTTCGCCATTTTTCTACAAAACTCAACAATTTTTATTTATATCTGTTAACACATCTTTTTTATCTAATAGAAATTTTTTTAAATTTCTATTAGATAAAAAAGAACCTTTATGATCTCAAAGGTTCTTTCTTTTAATTTAAGGGTAATTATCTATATAATATTTATGGGGTTTTATTATATTTAATCAGTCTCTTATAGGCATCACACTCTCTTTCTATAAATTATGTTTATATACTTTTTTATTATTTACTCTATTTATCTTTTTTAAAACTTATATAGCATTCCTCCTTTCACGCTAGTATGCTATTTAGAATAAATTTTCTTGTCCATCTATCTCCTCCTTTCTATGTTCTATATTCTACCCTGGTTATATGTTTTTTGTGTGAATAAAGTTTGAAGTATTAGTAAATATTAAATTAAGTATTTCTTAATTTATTTTTTCTTGTTGTATACTTAGAAATTGTTGAAAACGCTAAAATATTAGGATGAGAGTTGATTTTCTATATAGTAAAAGACCTATAAATATTAAAAAATTTAATATTTATAGGTCTTAATTTGCTATAGTATTATTTTGTTATTGACAAAATTTTATATTTAATAACACCTGCTGGTGCTTGAACTTCTACTACTTGATTTTTCTTAGCTCCCATTATAGCCATTCCTATTGGTGATTCATTTGAAATTTTATTTTGAGCCAAATCTACTTCAGTAGAACCCACAACTGTATACATTACTTCTTCATTAAATTCCATATCTAACATTTTTACGGTATTTCCAACTTGGACTGTTTTTGTATCTATTTCTGATTCGTCTATTATTTTTGCATATCTTACTTTATTTTCAAGTTCTACTATTTTATTTTCATTATCTGCTTGTGCATTTTTAGCTTCATCATATTCTGAATTTTCAGATAAATCTCCAAATCCTAATGCTACTTTTATTCTTTCTGCTATTTCTGTTCTTTTTGTTGTTCTCAAATATTCAAGTTCTTGTTCTAGTTTTTCAAATCCTTCTTTTGTTAGTAATACTTCTTTTTCTTCCATTGTCCTACCTCCTTTTGCCATAAAATTAATGGCAACAAATTTTACAATTTGTTGCACTTATATATATTAAATCATATTTAAAAATTTGTCAAGTATTTTCATTTTTTTTGACTCAATATTCAGTTGTAATTTAAATTACCCTTAAATATTCTTTCTCATCTATTGTTCCATTGTTTCCTATAAGTCTTATTATACTTACTTCATCTTTTTTTATTCGTTCTTTTATATTTTCAAAGCTATCTTTTTTATTTAAGATACTTTCGTACAAAATTGTTAATGAAGTTTTATTAAGTAAATTATATTCATCAAAAAAGTTTTTTAATTCCTGTGATATATTAATATCTAAATTATTAATATTTATTCCATCAAATATATTTGAATTATTAAAAATATCTTTTTCAACATTTATTATAATTGCTTTCCTATTTATATTATATTTTTTTAATTTTTCTGCTTCAAAATCTATATTTATTATAATTTTAGCTCTCTTTAAACTTTTTTTTCTATTATTTGTAACTGTTATAACTGTTTCATCTTCATTAAAAATCTTTTCTTCTAATTTTTTGTATTTATTAATATTACTTGTAACAACATTTACCATTTTAAAGTTTTTAGAAAACATATATATGTAATTTAAACATAATTCATTATTATTATCTATAAGTATATAAATATCTTCTAATTCACTTCTTTTATTTTGTATTTTTAATATATACATTACTGTTTCCAAAAGTAAATATGGGAATATTCCTTTTCCATTTAATATTTTTATTTTATTACTTACAAAATTTTCGTTAATTAATAGATTTATAAAATTTTCTTTCTTTTTTATATCGTCTGCTAATACTATAGTATCAATTTTAAATTTTTGTATATTGTTGTTTATCTTTTTTATTATTTTTTTGTTTTTTCTTAAATAATATTTATTATTTTTTATTTGATATGGAATTAAAAAAATGTAACCATTATATATTTTTTTTATAGTAATTATATTAAATATATCTTTTATGATAACTACAATTTTAAGAAATAGATCTGTAAAAATATTATTATTAATTTCTCCATCTATTTCATATAATTCTCTATCAGAATCTTTTTCTTTTATATAACATACACACATAAAAAATCACCTTTATAATATAGCTTGTTTATATATTATATTAAGGTGATTTTTAATTATTACTATTAATCAATTTGTAATTTTTCTGATATTACGTCCAATACCTCTTCGCTTTCTCTATCCTTTGTCCAATATGCAGCTCCAGCTAATTTATATTTTTCCACTAAATTAAGCTTTTCTCCTATAGAATTTTCATCTTCTATCCACATTTTGTGGATAAGTCCATCTTCTTCATATTCCACATAATATTGTTTTAAATCTTCATCCCATTGTTTTTCCACATTTGCAGGTAAAACCTCATCAATATCCTTTACATCAACTGTATAAGGTGTTTCTCCCTCTACCCATAATAAAGTATAGAAAGGTATACCCAAAATTATTTTTTCAGCTGAAACTCCTTCTTGTCCTAAAAATTTATTAATATTTGCTTCCACCCAATCATATCCTGCAGTTGTTCCTTCAGTTGTAGAATTGTGTTGATCATAAGCCATAAATGCTATATAGTCAGCTACTTGTCCTATTGTGTATCTGTCATAGCACATAGACCATGTAGAACCACCATCTGGAGCTGTAACATCTACAGATAATACTGCTCCAATTTCATTTAGTCTAGGCTCTAGCTCTATTATAAATCTAGAAAAATAGTCTTTGTCTTCTTCATACATATTTTCAAAATCTATATTTATTCCATCTAAATTGTATTGAACAATGTAACTTACTATTTTATTTATTAAGCTTTCTCTTAATTTATAATCTTGCATAATTTCTGAAGTAGTTTCTATCATTGAACCATTTGAAATCATTGGCCACACTTCATATCCATTATTATGCGCCCATTCTATATACTCTTTTCCTGGTTCATCAATATTTACATACACTTCGCCTTTACCTAATTTTTCTAATGAGAAAAATGCTGGTGATACAACATTAACACCTTTTATCTTTGTTCCACTTCTATCTGGTGCATAATATGATTCTGAAAAGTAATCCCAAACCATACTTACAGTTCCTTCAAATTTTTTTGTTTCTTCAAAAGCTTCTCTTATTACATTTTCTGTTCCTAAATCT